>CAMDDY010000078.1 GCA_945893125.1 Bordetella parapertussis | reverse complement strand
GAAGCGCTGGCGTGCGCCGTGCGGTCAAAGGTTCGAAAGATTTCGTTTACCGGTTTACCTTGCGCGCGTTCAATCACCGCCACCGCGGCGTCGCCGGGAAACGGCGGCACCTGATCCTGCAACTTGGCGAGTTCGTCGGCAATGTCGTCCGGCAGCAGATCGCGCCGCGTGGAGAGAATTTGTCCGAACTTGACGAAGATCGGCCCCAGCGTTTCGAGTGCTTGCCGCAGCCTCACCGCGCGCGGCGCGGAAACATCGCGCCAGAACAGGGCAATACGCAATGCGCCGTGCAAGCCGCCCACGCGCTCGTGACCGCGCAGAAACTCATCGAGACCGAAGCGCAGCGCGACGGTGATGATTTTTATCAGGCGGATGAGGCGCATGGGGGGATTTTAACGGCGTGAACGGGTGAACGGGTGAACAAGTGAACGAGTAACCCCGCGACAAGCGAGTTTGCGTCGCTTCTCGCGCAGCGCAGGGGGACTGCCGGGCAAAATGCACCACCCGTTCACTGGTTCACTTGTTCACTCGTTCACGCAGTTCAACAAGTTTTTCCAGCCGCGCCACATCGTCACGCAGCGTATCGACATCGCGGTTGAATTGCTCCACGTCGGCGCGGCCGGCGATCAGCGGTTGCTCCTCCGTCCAGTATTCCGCGAACGAACGGGCAAGATTGTCCGCGCCTTGCCGTCCCCAAGCGTCGAGCTTGTGGCCGGTTTCAACCATGCGGTGCGCGGCAATATCGCCGAACACGCGGCTCAGGTCTTCTTCCATATCCCAGCGAAGATTGCGCGCGACGTGATTCAGTGCCGCCGCCAATTGCGGATCGCCTTCGACGGCGATGTCGTTCCACGCCGAAGCGTCGCGTGCCGCCAGCCGCAGCATCACGCCCGGTGTCAGCCGTATCGTCACATCGGGCGCGGTCTCGGGCGCGACCGCTGTCGCTTCGCCGGTGTCGCCGATGGCGAGCAACAGGGTCAGCGGAAAGCAATCCGCGCGAACTACTTTCCCGGCAAACGGACGCAGCCGTTCCAATGCCCAGCTATTTTGCCGTAGCAGGCGGTTGATGGCGGGAATGTAAAGCGAGGGAATCAACAGGCAAAAAAACGCCCGGACGGGCCGGGCGCTTTTTCCAGTGCACAGATTGTTACGACGCTTGCTGAATGCCCGATACGCGCCAGCCCGCACCACCGCTGACGGGTTTTTCGAGATGCCAGATTTCATTCAGGTTGCTCAGCACGCCGTTTTCACGGATTTGGCCGGTGAAGCGCACGCTGACGACATACAGATTGCCTTCCGTAACCACTTCGAGCACTTCCGAATGCAGATCGACCGACTCGGTTTTTTGCTGCGCACCCCAGGCGGATTTCATTTCGCCTTCGAGCTCGCGATACAGTTCCGGCGTGAGGAAGTCACGCAGGGTGGATGCGTCCCCTGCGTCATTGGCGGCTTGCAGGCGCTCGAAATTCATTTTCGCCTGACGCTCAAATTCGGGCGCGTCGAAATCCGCCGGCCAGCGGCTGGCGGCCAGGTTGGGCGCGGCGTTCAGTGTGGATGCGCCGCCCAGCGTGGCGGCAAGCGAACCGGGGGCCGCACCACTGGCGTTACCGGTAAATTGCGCCGGTGCCTGCGTTGAAACCGGCTCGGGCGTTGCGGTATTGTTTCCCGCACCGGCATAGCCCAGTGGTTGTTGCGGCGCTGACTTGTTGCGCGTGAGCATGCGGTAGATGAAATAACCCGCGCCCAACAGCAGCACGATCATCAGAATTCCGCCCACCATGCTGCCCAATGCGCCGCCCATGCCCATGCTGCTCAGGAGCGAGGCGATGCCGATACCGGCGGCGAGACCAGCCAGCGGCCCGAGCCATTTGCTCATGCCGGACGGTGCTGGCGTGGGCGCGGCTTTGGGTGCGGCTTGTTGCGCCGGCGCGGTTTTTTGCGCGGGTGCGGTTGAACTTGTGCTGCTGCTTTGGCGCCCGGAACTGCGTCCGCTGCCGACGCGAGCGGCTTCGGAAGTATCCACCGCGATCATGGTGAAGCCAAACGTGAGTGCAAGAACTGCGAGTAGTTTTTTCATGCGTTCCTCCCTCTTGTGGTTTGATTGCCACGCTATTATAGAGCGTGAATGATGCCGGTAAAGACCCAATTAAAATATCAATAAAAACAACAACTTACTTCACAACTTATAGCCGCGGTGCAGCGCTACGACGCCGCTTGCCAGATTAAAGTATTCGACCCGTTCGAGGCCTGCCTGTTCCATCATTTGTTTCAGTGTTTCCTGATCGGGATGCATGCGGATGGATTCGGCCAGATAACGGTAGCTGTCCGCGTCCTTGGTAATGAGATCGCCCAATTTCGGCAACACGTTAAACGAATACGCGTCATAAGCGCCTTGCAGCGGTTTCCACACGCGGCTGAATTCGAGCACCAGCAGGCGGCCACCCGGACGCAATACGCGAAACATTTCCGCCAGCGCGGCATCCTTGTGCGTCATGTTGCGCAGGCCGAAGGCGACGCAGACGCAATCGAAATGATTCGACGTGAACGGCAGTTTCTCCGCGTCGCATTGCACGGCGGGCGCAAATACACCGTCGTCAATGAGGCGATCACGCCCTAACCCAAGCATGGCGGCGTTGATGTCGGTGAGCACCACCGAGCCGGTGGCACCCACGCGTTTGGCAAAGGCGCGGGAAAGATCGGCGGTGCCGCCGGCGACATCCAGCACGCGATTCCCCGCGCGCACATAACTTTGATCGAGGGTGAATTTTTTCCACAGCCGGTGCATGCCCGCCGACATCAGGTCGTTCATCACATCGTAGCGTTCGGCGACCGAGGTAAAAACGCCTTTGACCTTGCGCGCTTTTTCGTCTTCGGCTACCTGCTGGTAACCGAAGTGCGTGGTGTTGCCGCCGGGGTCCGTGCCGCTCACGCGGGCTCCCGGCGCTGCCCGGCGGCTTCGAGACGGTTCAGGTAATCGCGCCACAGCTCTTGCTGACGCACGCCGTAATCGTAAAGGATATCCCACGAATACAGGCCGGTGTTATGGCCGTCGGAGAACGACAATTGCACGGCGTAGTTGCCGACCGGCTCGATCGTCTTGATCCCGACATTTTTTTTGCCAAACTGCAAGGTCTCCTGCCCCTTGCCGTGGCCGCGCACTTCGGCGGAGGGCGAATACACGCGCAGAAATTCGCACGGCAACTGAAAGGTTTTGCCGTCGTCAAACGAGATTTCGAGCAGCCGCGAGACCTGGTGCAGCTTGATCTCGGTGGGCAACGGTGTGTCTTTGGAGGCAGCGGCCATGGCAATGCGCGTCCGTGAGTAACAGGATGCGCATCATAACCGAGCCGCCGCGCCACGCAAAGGACGCCGCGCGGCGCTCGAATGCGTTTAGCCGTCGGTGATGGTGATGCTGCAGCGGTCGAAATCCGTGCCGCGCTCGATCAGATTGAGCAGCTTGGCAAGCTGTTTCTTTTCGCCCTGGATTTCAATCATGCGCCCGGCCTGGAACCACCCCGCCGGCAGCACCACCGACAGCGGCGTGGCCGGCATCGCCACTTCCGGCAACAGCAGCGCCTGCTCCAGCTTCGGGTCGCCGGGAAGGTTGAAATTCGACGGACGTACCGAAACGGCTTTCGGCGCACCCGCGAACAAACGGATGCCGCACTGACATTCGTTTTGTTCGTTCACGCGGATCCACTGGATGGTGCCGAGCCGGCTGTCCGCTGCGTTCGCGCCGCGGCGTATGCCGAGGAGCTGGTTATGACTCATGCGCTGCAAGGCGGACGGTTCGCGCAACATGCACATGAACCCGGAGTTGCTCTGATTCAGAATTTGCCAGTTCTCGGATTTTTTGAATGCCTGCATTTTTGCCGATGCCGAGAGGCGCATGGAGTAACCGAGATTATCCATTTCCCACTTGTCGCGTGACGAGAACGAGGCAGGCTCGGGCGCTTTTTCTTCACCGCCCAGCAGTTTGTGCGATTCCGTGATGCCGAAGCAGACCTCCGCGGGTTCCGCGGCGTCGCGCCGTTCTTCGGTGCGTAACGTGCCGCAGCGGCACCACTGCACGTAGAGCAGCATGATCAGGCTTTCGCATCCGGGTTGGCGCGCATCCTCGCCCAACCCCAATTGCGCCGGCGTCTGGCCTTGCTTGAGCAGATTGATGGTCTGGCGCAGCGACTTGGCGATCTGCTCCAGATCGAGATAACGCACCGACGTGCCCGGCGACACGAGCTCGGCGATCAGCGCGGGCGCATCGCCGTTGAAATCGACCGCGATCGACGGAATGGCGCCCGCGGGCAGCGGTTGAAGCGACAGGTTGACCAACGACGACCATTTATCGAGCCAGCGCCGCAGGAAAGCCATCTGCCGCACCGACAGTGCATACGGGTTCGCCAGATTGGCGAGCAGCGCGTGGATGTAGGCTTCGGCGCAACTGCTGTCGGCGTCTTGCCGCGCAAATACGTCCTGCACACGCATGCGCGAAACACCGTGTTCTTCGGCGAACGCGAACAGTTGATGAAACGCACGCCACGCCGCCGCGCCCGGTTCGCGATACACCTGATAATGTTCAAACATCGCGTGCCCGGCGGCGCGCAGACAACGCAGGGTAACCAGCGCCGCGAAGGGGGATATCGGCAAATCGCCGGCGCGGTAAGCGTCAAGGCAGCGTTGATAGTTCTCGCCCAGCGCATGCCACAAGCCGACGACATTTTTCCATGCCAGCGCATCCGCCTGATCCAGCGGCAGCGGCTTGCCGAGGTAACGCTTGGCGACCTCGGCTTGCGTAAAATTGACGGTTTCCTTGAGCGCCTCGAGTATCTTGAGACGGTCCAGCGCGGGCAGTTCTGCCGGTGTCAGCGCGCAAACCTGCTCGAATACCATCTGCTGCGCCATCTGCACATTGGTGATCGGCAGCGCCGCGATCCAGCGCATGCAGCTTGCTGAATCCTGAAATTGCAGGGTGGTGGAGGCTTTTGCCAGTGTATGGGTCTGGATGCTCATGGGCATCTCCTTGAACGGTGAGATTGATACCGGATGGTTTCGATTTCCCGACCGACTTACGCATAATCGGCGTGAGCAGTCAGCGCAAGCCTAATCATATGTTACCCGTGCGACTGTGAACCATGTCACGTCTTGCAAAGAATAATGTGCGAAAGCGGTAATAATTTACACACCGCCCATAAACCGGGGCAATTTCCGGCTTAAGCCGCCAAGCGTAGTGCCAATTGTTGCGCGATTGTCTCCGCCATGTCCACAGGAGCGGCGCGTGGCGGCGGGTTCTCGCGTTGGCGCGGCCCCCAGACGGATTGCGGAAAATGCGCGTCATGCCGAAAACGCGGAATCACATGCCAATGTAGATGCGGCGTGAAATTGCCCAGACTCGCAAGATTGACTTTGTCCGGCGCAAGAATTTCGCGCAGCGCGGATTCAACCGCCAGTACCACGTGCATACAGTGCGCGCGACCGGCGGCGTTGAGATCGGTCATCTCGGCAAGGTGAGCCTTCCAGATGACGCGGCAGTAGCCGGGATAGCCCGGCTCATCGACCAGCACCACGCGGCATTGTTCGTCATGCCACAGCAAGTGCCCGCCCGCGGTGGCGCATAGCTCACAGGTCATTTCATTATTCTCGCTGAAAGCACCATTATCATACGATCAATACCGCGATCACCCAATAACGTGCGAACTTGCCGGCGGCGATACACAGCGCGCAGAGCCATGGATTCAAGCGCAGCCAGCCCGCCGCCACGCACAATGGGTCGCCGATGATCGGCACCCACGACAACAGCAAAACAGGCGCGCCGTATTTTTGCACGCGCGCCAATCCCTTGAGTGCGGTCTTTTGCGGGATAACCCGCCCCAGCAGATAGGACGACATGCCGCCCAGCGTGTTGCCCAGGGTCGCCACCGCCAGCGCCGCCCATAATTGGTGCGGATGCAGCTTCAGCACGCCAAATAACACCGCCTCTGAGCCGCCGGGCAGCAGGGTAGCGGCGAGAAAGCTGCTGACAAACAAGGTCCAAAGACTGGTGGTTTCGCTCATGTGGGATGTTCTTCCGGCGCGCATTGTCGCACGGGGCGACGCAGCATCGGATTGACCGCGGGCGAGTGAATCCCGGATAATCACCCACCTTTTAAGGGGCGCCGTCCATGCTGGCCAAGGTTGTTTCAGATTTATTACGCGGCGTGGTTGGCAACGCCCCGTCACCACCTTCTTCCACGAGTGCGACCATGAGCGACACCAACGCGCCGCTGATCAGCGAAGAGTACCGCCGCATGCAGCAGGAGCTGCACAAGAATCCCAATTACGGGGTGGCATCGGTGGGGTATGCGCCCATCGTTGCCGAAATCATGCAGGCGGTCAAAGCCACGGAATTGCTGGACTACGGCGCGGGCAAGGGGCGGCTGGGTCAAACGCTGCGCCAGCATACACAGCAAAAATTGACCATCCATCACTATGACCCGTCGATTCCGGCGTGGTGCGCGACGCCGACGCCCTGCCGCTTTGTGGCCTGCATTGATGTGCTGGAACATATCGAACCCCATTTGCTTGACAACGTGCTTGATGATCTCAAGCGCGTCACCATCGGCGTGGGTGTGTTTACCGTGCATACCGGTCCGGCCGTCAAGTTTTTGACCGATGGACGCAATGCGCATTTGATACAGCAGCCGCCATCGTGGTGGCTGCCGAAATTCATGTCGCGTTTTGACCTGGTGCAGTTTAGCCGCATGTCACACGGCTTCTGGATCGCCGTTGAAGCGCCGCCCGCCTGATTTCCCAACCGAAAGTAAAACCATGACCTACGCTATTGATTTTCCCGCCGTGACCACGCTGCCTGTTGCCGAAAGCACGCAAACCTTTCCGGTCGGCCGCATTTATTGTGTCGGCCGCAACTACGCCGAGCATGCCAAGGAAATGGGCCACGACCCGGATCGCGAGCCGCCGTTTTTCTTCATGAAGCCGGCGGATGCGATCGTGCAAAACGGCGCAACCATTGCCTATCCCGCGATCACCAAAGACCTGCATCATGAAATCGAGATGACTGTCGCCATCGGCAAGGGCGGCAAGGATATTCCGGTTGAACAAGCGCTGGATCACGTGTTCGGCTACGGTGTCGGCCTCGACATGACGCGTCGCGATGTTCAAGGCGAAGCCAAAAAAATGGGCCGCCCGTGGGAGATGGGCAAGGCGTTTGACGATTCCGCGCCGTGTACCGCGCTGAAAACCGTTGCCATGGTCGGCCATCCGGCCAAGGGCGCGATCTGGCTTAAAGTCAACGGCGTGGTCAAACAAACGGGCGATCTGTCCGAATTGATCTGGAATATTCCGGAGACGATTTCGTATCTGTCGAAAATGATTACCCTGCGCCCCGGCGATCTCATCATGTCGGGCACGCCGGCGGGTGTGGGCCCGGTGCAGCGCGGCGACAAACTCGAAGGTTTTGTCGAAGGCGTTGGCAGCCTCGGTGTCAGCTACGCGAAGTAACCAATCAGAGGAGACGACATGCGCAAAATCAAGCTCGGCAAAAATGGCCCGGACGTATCGGCGATGGGGCTGGGCTGCATGGGCATGTCGATCAGTTACGGCGAGCCGAATGACGACGAATCCATCGCGACCATCCATCGCGCGATTGATCTCGGCGTCAATCTGATCGTTACGTCGGACGCTTACGGCGCGGGCGTGAATGAGGCGCTGGTGGGCCGCGCCGTCAAAGGCAAACGCGATCAGGTGCTGATTGCCACCAAGTTCGGCAATCTCGCGCTCGGCGCGCGTGGTGGCGACAGCGGCGCGCCCGCACTCACCGGCGGGCATCCGGACTACGTGCCGCAGGCCTGTGAAAAAAGTTTGAAGCAACTTGGCGTCGATGTGATCGACATCTACGGCCTGCATCGCGTCGATGCCACGGTACCGATTGAAGACACCGTCGGCGCAATGAAGCGTCTGGTCGAGCAAGGCAAGGTGCGTTATCTGCAATTGTCGGAAGCCGGGCCGGAAACCATACGCCGCGCGCACACAGTGCATCCGATCGTCGCGCTCGAAACCGAATATTCGCTGTGGAGCCGCGATGTTGAAAACGGCATTTTGCCCACCTGCCGCGAACTGGGCATAACCTTCATGCCGTACGCGCCGCTGGGGCGCGGTTTTTTGACCGCCACGATGAAAACGCTGGATGCACTGTTGCCGTCTGACCGGCGCCGTGATCACCCGCGCTTCCATGCAGAAAATATCAATAAAAACAGTGACTTACTTAAGCCTCTCGAAGATATCGCCACAGCCCATCAGCGCACCCCGGCGCAGATCGCGCTGGCATGGCTGCTCGCTCAAGGCGCAGACATCGTGCCGATTCCCGGCACCAAACGCCGCACCTATCTGGAACAAAATTGCGCCGCGCTCGACATCCAACTCAGCACCGATGAAGTCAAACGCTTGAGCGATGCCTTTCCGCTCAATGTGACCGCCGGCACGCGTTATCCCGAGAAGCAGTTGAAGAGTCTCGGCATCTGACCGGTTGCAGTCGCAATTGCAAGCGCCCGGCGCTTGACTGCTGCATGTAAAAAATACAGAAATCTGTATAATAGTGTCCATGAAGACCACGCTGGATATTCACGATTCGTTGCTTGCCGAGGCCAAGGCGCTGGCGGCGCGGCAGCGCTTGACGCTGACGCGCTTGATTGAAGAAGGTTTGCGTATGCGTTTGCGCGCGGCGGACCCCGTGCCGACAGGCAAACGCCGCGCGATGCCTGTTTTTAATGGCAAATCAGGACTTGCGCCGGGTTTGGGCGGCTTGAGTACTCGCGAAATGATCGCCGCCGCCGACGATGCTGCCTGATATCAATGTGCTGATAGCGGCGCATCGGGCGGATCATCCACAGCACAACGTAGCGGCAGACTGGCTTAAGCGTACCCTCCATGATGGCAACGACGGACAAGTACTGGTGCTGCCCATGCAGGTCATCAGCGGGTTTTTACGCTTGGTGACAAATTCCAGGATATTTCCTCGTCCTTCGACTATTGCTCAAGCGGTTGATTTCGTGGATTGGCTGCTCGAAGACACGCATGTTCGCTTGCTGGGGCAAACCTCGGAATGGACGAGTTTTCGCGGACTCATCGTGGCTAAACAACTCAAGGCGAATCAAGTGCCTGATGCGCATCTTGCGGCATTGTCGGTGAGCCTGAGCGAACCTTTTGTGACTTTCGACAAAGGGTTCCGGCAGCTTCTGCCACGCTCATTGCTGGTGCTGTTGGCAGCGGCATAAACGGGTTGCCAGCACGAGCGGCCCAAGTAGAAGATCCGTCTCGATTCCTCATGATTTTACTGGGTAAGTGTTTTGCGGTAGACTGAAAATCCACACTGAACGGAGGGCGCGCAATGCCAACCACGATATCCAGTAAACGGCAGATCGTCATTCCCAAAAATGACTTGATTGCAGTGGGGCTTACGGAAGGCAGTAGAGTCAGGGTGATCCGCGACGGGCATACGCTGAGTATCGTCCCGGACAAAGCGGGCGACGGCTCGAAAATTGAAGACGGGCCAAAAATACTGGAATACAAAGGGCGTAAAGCCACGCAGGCCGAGATCAGCAAGGCCATCGCCGCCGGTGCGGCGGAATCGCTGTGAAATCACTGGACACCAGTGTATTGGTTCGTTATTACACGGCCGACGACAAACGACAGCACGCCGCGGCGGTAACAATGCTAAAAAAAGAGACCGCCCTGTTTGTGCCGAAAGCGGTGGTGTTGGAATTGTGGTGGGTGCTGACAAAAGTAGAGCGCTACAAATTCGCGGATGAAAAAGTACGAAAAGTCATCGCGCATTTAGCCGGCATTCACAACATCATTCTGGAAGACGCCAAAGAGATTGAGGCTGCGTTGGAATTCCAGCGCAAAGGTATTGGTTTTGCAGATGCGTTACACCTGGCCGCCAGCAGCGGATGCACCGAACTTTTGACCTTCGACGCCAAATTCGCCAAGCGTGCCAACAAACTCGGGGTCAAGCCTTTATGCATTGTGCCCGCGTAATAGGCCCGATACAAAGGCGCGGCAGGGCCTCGCTACCTGTTGAAACGGCTGCCCTGCACCCTGGTGATCGAGCACGTCGGCAAATTTCTGGAACCGGTACCGGTAGCGCATCCCGGTTTTCAACCGCTGCCGAGTTCCCGTGCAAGATGTTTGCAGACTTGCCGCAGGGTTGCGGCTGAGAGCTTTCCGAGCTTGACGGCGTCGCCGGTTTCGATGGTTGCAATCTTGGCCGTACGAACTACGGAGGCAACCGGCAGGCCGGCGTTTGCGAGGTGGGTCACGGACACATCGCCAGGCCAGCCCCGATTTTCCGCGCTGGTGATCATCAACACCCACAATAATCCGTGTGTATCTTCGAGGTCGATCGAGGAGACTACCAGCGCGGGCCGTGATTGCCGTGTCGAGCGGTCAGTGTAGGGAAAGGGCACCTTGATGACATCGCCACGCTTAAAGTTTGCCATAGGCTTTTTTGTCCGCCGCGGAATTCCATTCGTAAAAAGTCCTGAACGGGTCTTCGGGCTTGCCGCTGTCCGCCTTGGTGAGGATAACGCGGTGGTCTTCAATGACATAGGCCAGCGCATCGCCGGTTTCAAGATGCAGTGCCGCGCGAACCGGCTGGGGGATGGTGGTTTGAGCCTTGGTTGTCAGTTTGCTGGTGATCATGATGATTTTTCCCGTGAGCGTGCGCCAGCCCCAGAGTAAGGAACTTCCTTTCCCGCGTCAACTCGCCTATTACCCGGATTTCAGCTTAGGCGGCGGGCATCCCGCAACTGCGCGCGCAGGCGATCCAGCGCCTCCTGCCATGTGCCGTCGATGCCCTGACGATAAACCGTAAATTGCGGAAACCACGGCGAGTGCTCGCCGTAGGCCATCCAGCGCCACTCCGAGGGCCGCGGCACCAGCACCCGCGCGCCGCGACCGAGGCCCGCGCGCAAATGCATATTGGTGTTGCTGACGCCCACGTATTCGTCAACCACCGCCAGCAGCGCGAGCATGGTTTCCAGATCGTCATTGACGGCGCACAAATCATGAATCGGCGCGCCTGCGGCCGCTGACAGTTGCGCGATTTCATCGGGCAACGGTTTGCGTTGCACCGCGAGCAGCGTGTGCGGCAGACCGGCCAGTGTTTTGCCGAAGGCATCGAGGCCGATGTTCTTGTAGAGCGACCACCATTTTCCGCTTTGTTCCTGTGGCGCCGTGCCGCCGCGCCAGGTCAGCGCCAGATACGGCGGCGGGCCCAGCGCGGAAAGTTTTTCGCGCATCGCCGCGATGCGCTCGGGCAGGGCCGTCAGCGGCAACGGCGGCGGCAAGTCGGCGCAATGTGCGCTGAAATCGCGGTACAGCGCATGCGGCAAATCGCCGATCAGCATATCGACGCCGTTTTGCGCCGCATCCGGCGGCACCACCTTATCCGGGCCGCCGGGTTCTTCGATAATTTGATCGACGCAATGGGCGCGCGTCAGTATCGATGTCAGTTTCGCATCGGTGATATAGGCTACGCGGGCGCCCAGTTTTTTCAGCAATGGCGCGTAGCGCAGAAAAAACAACTCGTCGCCCAGACCCTGCTCGCGCAGCAGCCGCACGAAGGCGCCGTGCAGATCGGACGGCAATTGCGCGCGCAGCCAGGGCCGTGTTTGCATTTTCGCCTGACGTACTTCGCGGTGGATAAAATCGCGCCAGCCTGCGGCAAAATTGCCCGCGGTCAGATGCGTGACACCGGTGACGTAGGCGACATGCGAATTGTCGGCAAGCGTGAGCCGCAACTGGTCGAGCAGGGCGAGCCCTTGCTCGGCAAGGCCGGTTTCAAACAACAGGCCGCCGAGCGCCATTTGCACTTGCGCATTGTCCGGCGCCAGCGATGCCGCCTGTTTCGCCGGGACCAGCGCCGCGTCGAGTTCGCCCTGCTGCACGCACGCCGCCGCCAACAGCCGATGCAGTTCCGCGCTCCGCGGCAATTCAGTGAGCGCCGCGCGCGCGAGTTGTTCACTCTCGTCAAACCGTCCTTGCAGCGTCAGCAAGGAAACCAGATTGATGTAGGCGGTTTCCCGCTGCGCGCCGCACGCCAGCGCCTGCCGAAAACTTTGCTCGGCCTCGTCGAACCGTTGCAGCGATTGCAGCACCGCGCCCCGATTCATGTGCGCATTGCCGTGGTTCGGATCGGCGCGCAGCGCGCGTTGGTAACAGTCCAATGCGAGCGGCGCATCACCGTCATTGTGCGCGATCTTACCCAGGCCGAACCACGCGGCGGCACGGTCAGGACATTGTTCCGTGATCGTCAAAAATAGTTTTTTCGCCTCGCCCGTTTGTCCGCCGGCGGCCTGCGCATTGGCGATGCCGATGGCGTAGTCGGGATTTGCGGGCGCAAGCCCCGACGCGCGCCGGTATGCCGTTGCCGATTCAAGGTAATCACCGGCTTCAAACCACGCATTGCCCAGATTGGCCCAAAACCCGTGCGTATCGGGTTGCAGTGCCGTTGCCTTGCGAAACAGCGTGACCGCCAGCGGCGGCTGGCCCATGGAAAGCGCCACCACGCCACGCAGATTAAACGCGTCGGGATTGCGCGGATCGGCTTCCGCAGCGCGGAGATAGGCTTTTTCCGCCGCGCCAAGATCGCCGGCCCGGTGGCTTTGCAAGCCTTGCTCCAGCAGTTTGCGCGCGCGATTTAACTTGCTCATGAATATCCCGCTTGCTGTTAGGCGCCAATAAGCGCGTCCGGAGCTTGTCGTAGGGCGCAGCGCCTTGCGCCGAGGATGGTTTGCAGATTACACATGCTTGGACATGCTCATGCGTTGATGCAGGATGCGCACGATGGCGATGTGGTCTACGGAGATGCGATAAACCATCACATGAGAGCCAACCAGGTAAGCCAAGTGCGTTGAGGGTAAATCGTCTCTGGGGTAACCCATCCGCGGGTTGCGAGCAATCGCCTGCAGCGCTTCGTCTAATTTGTCGCGGTAGGCCAAAAGCTGATTCTGCCCCCAAGTCTCGCCGGTATAGCGCAAGATATCGATGAAGTCCTGGCGTGCTTTCGGCGAAAGTTTGAGCGGTAGCGGTTCCGGCAGCGGTTCCGGTAACTTAAGGGAGGACATCTTTGTTCATCGGCAGCCCGGTGTGCATGGCGCTAATGGCGCTTTGGGTGATGTCATTCATCGTCTCAAGCGTATAGGCGATACCCTCTCCTCGATCAAGTTGCGCGTCGCCTGCGGCAATTGCGGCTCGCCATGTGGCGACACGGTTTTCTTCGGCCTGCATGCGGCGTATCGCGTCGCGGATCACTTCCGTGGCGTTGCCATAGAAGCCGCTGGACACTTTTTCCTTGATGAACCCTTCCATTTCAGGTGAAAGGTTAACGTGCATGGTCATGTGTCATCTCCGATGTGATGATATCCATATTATATCCATTTCATGGATATAAATCCGGAACTATCATCCAGAAAGTGGCCATATCGCTGCATCGGCCTGTGTTTTTGCGAGATGGTTTACCCCTTTAACCACGTCGTCCGGTGGCACTATCTACCTGCACAGAGTGGTTTTTAAACAATCCCAGTTAAGTATTTGATTTGTTATGTAATTATTTAAATCCGCCCTATCCGCGCCAGTCGTTGTAAAAATACGACAAACACACGGCCCACAGACACAAACGCTCGCTAATAGCTTGTAGTCGGGTGTGCTACTGAGCGATTATAGGCACGTCCAAAAGGACTTCGGTATATATATAACGATTGATCAAAGGAGAAGTTAATGAACAACAAGTCTCGTATTGCGCTGGCGATTGCCGCAGCATTCGGCACTGCCGCCTTGGGCGTCTCATCTGGCGCAACCGCCCAGACGAGCACCGTGCAAATCGGCGGTGGCATCAACCTGAAGTATGCCCTGCACCGGAACACCGGTGGCGCCGTCAGCGGCTCCAAGAACAGCAAGAACGATAACCTGTCGCTGCAAGAGCCGGAA
>CAMDDY010000077.1 GCA_945893125.1 Bordetella parapertussis | reverse complement strand
GTCTTGGGTGAGGTGTGTGTAGTTCATTCTTGGCAACTTTAACTTGGTGGTCGAGGGGCTCGGATGCTATCGCACCTCGCCCACCCAACCTATTAATCAGAGTTGCACTTCGAATTTGAACTCGCGATTGTATTCACATCGTTCTCCTGGCGGTGGTTCGAAAGTCCCCCGCAACTATTCAAGCACCTTCCAGCACCTTCCAGCACCTGCGCGTATGCTACGACGATTCGTCAGGTTTGGTAAGCCGGATCATAAATCACGCTAAAATGCGGCCTGCCCCCGCTGGAACGTCTACAGCGGGTCTATTGATTGACACACTCGTTGACCGATTCGTTCACGGACTTACAGGAGATCTCCCATGGATTTAGGATTAAAAGGCAAGGTTGCGGTCATCACCGGCGGCAGCGACGGCATCGGCCGCGCCACGGCCGTGCTGCTCGCGCGTGAAGGCGCCAAAGTCGTGATCTGCGCGCGCGGCCAGGATAAGCTCGACGACACAGCCGCGCAAATCCGCAAGGAAGGCGGCGAAGTGCTGGCGGTGCAGGCAGACGTGACGAGTGATGCTGACATCAGCCGTCTGTTCGATGAAACCGTCAAGAAATACGGCGGCGTTGATCTGCTGCTGAACAACGCCGGCTTGTCACAGCGCGGCAAGTTTCTGGAGATCGACGACAAGATGTGGGATATCGACATCGACATCAAAGTGTTCGGCGCCATCCGCTGCCTGCGGCGCGCCATACCCGAAATGAAAAAGCGCGGCGGCGGGCGCATCGTCAACATCTCCATCTCCAGCGCCAAGCAGCCGGGCGCGGGCTCGATGCCCACCTCGCTCTCGCGCGCGGCGGGATTGGTGATCACCAAGTCGCTGTCCAAGGAATATGCGCCCGACAACATCCTGGTTAACGCGGTGTGCATCGGCAAAATCAAATCCGGCCAGCACGACCGGCGCATGGTGCGCGAAAAAATCAGCCCGGAGCGGTACTACAACGAGAGCTCGAAAGACATCCCGATGGCGCGTTTCGGCGAAGCCGAGGAAGCCGCCAGCGCGATCGTGTTTTTCATGTCATCGATGGGCAGCTACGTCACCGGCTCCAGCCTCAACCTCGACGGCGGCACCTCGGGCGTGCTGTAACCCAAACGCGGTCCATGAAATACAGCGGCGTGGCGCGATGCGTGCCACGCCGTTTGCGTTGTGCCCCGGCGAACTACAGGATCACCAGCGCGTCCAGGTAATGCGCGATCAATTGCCGCGCGCTTTCGCTCAGCCCGCTGAACTGGCAGCCCACGCGGGTCACCGCGCGCCCATCGGCGGTTTGCACGGGCAATTGGTGCTGCACCGTCAGATCCACCATGATCGCGCCCACGCCGGGCAAGGCAATCGCGCAATTTTGCAGCACTTCGCCGTGCTCCAGTTGCACGTCGGCGTCGCAGTTGAACATGCCGATGCCGCCCATGCTCAGATCGGTGACCTCCGCATCGCACTCGATAAAGCCAAGATTAAGCGTGATGGTCAGCCCTGCAACACTATGCCGCTCATCACGGCGCCGCTGAAAACGCCACATGAATTGCGGGATATCCAGTCCCACCACCATGGCGCCCTCCAGCTTGACGAGCGTGCCTCTGCCGCTTTGAAACTGAATTTTGGTATCCTCGCACACGCACGCCAGCATGATGCTATCGGCGTCGCCGCCATCGATCAGGCACTGCCAATCGGCCGGGCACTCGAACAGCAGCATGTTGTTGGGCTCGTCCACGTAGACCAGCGATGTCACCGCGACATGTTCGGTATGCAAAAAGCTGATCGACATCAGCGTGCCGGCGGACACCGCGCCGTTGAGCAAGCGCAAGACTTCCTGCCGGGAACGAACCAGAAATTCGGCCGACTCCAGATCTGCGGATGGCGTCATCATCTCGACCGTCTCCTTTTCCAGTGCCAGGGTGTTCATCATGACTATCTCCTTTCACATCACGTCTACACGTGTAACGTATTGTATTCACGCAAGGTTGCGTGGAGACGCCGTTTGTCGCCGACAAGCGGACTATCTGCACCCGACTGTGCAATAAGTCACGGCCCAACAACGCCGGCAGGGAAAAATCACGCGCAACAGCGGGGCTGGAATCCGCCGCCGGCCCGTCGTAGCGTCGAGGCGGCGTTCCGTTACCGCGTCACCCGCGGCGGCAGTCCCGGAATATTCAGCTTGATGACTTCCTGCACCACTATCTCAAGCTCGGTGTCGCTGATCGGCAGGCGTGGCGGACGCAGACTGCCGCCCGGCAGCCCGAATGCGTTCATCAGCGGTTTCATCGCGCGCATGGCGCTGCCGCCGTAGCGCTTGTTGAGGGTCGTCAACATCATCACGCGGCCATAACATTCGTGAAGGCGCGGATAGTCCTTGTCCCGCCATGCGGAGATGACCTCGGGGAACATGTCGGGCATCAGATTGCCTTCTCCGCCCATGAAGCCGTTGCCGCCCAGCCCCAGCACGGTGAGCGCGTTGGCCGGGCCGGCGGCATGCACCTCGATACGGTCGCCAACCCTGGCGATAAGTTCGGCAATGTAGCCCGAATCCGGCCCGCTATAAGCGACGCCGGCGATGTGCGAATAACGCTTGACCAGCCGCTCGATCAGATCAATCGGCAGAAAATAGCCGGCGGCGCGATGGCTTGAGAGATAGAGCGGCAGCGAGGTGGATTCGATGACGGTTCCGTAGTACAGCTCCATCTCGGCCATGGTGGGCGCGGAACCGTGGCCGATCTCCAGCGAGCAGATTTGCGCCGCATCCACCTTCGCGCGCTCGGCGGCGCGCACAAATTCCACCATCTCGCCGATCACGCGCGGCTCGCAGCCCATCGCGCGCACCGGCACTTTTCCTTTCAGTTCATCGACCGCGATTGCCATCACCCGGTCGCGCTCATCGGGCGTCATTGTGTACGCTTCACTGCTGCCGCTGCCCGCGACGTAAACGCACACGCCGGCCGCGCGCAGCCGCGCGAGTTGATGCCGCAGCGCTGCTTCATCCAGCCCGCCATCGCTGTTAAACGGCGTGATGCTGATGATCACCGTGCTTAACTTCTTTTCCATCGACGTGTGCTCCTGCTTGTTCGTGAGTGGCGCTTATCCCGCGTCTATTCGGCGCGGATGCCTGCCGCCTTGATGGTCTTGCCCAGCCGCTCCATTTCAGACTTTATGGTGGCCGCGAGTTGCGCCGGCGTGCCGCCCACCGGCTCAATGCCGACGTTGTTGAATTCCACTTTGACATCCGCCTGCGCCAACACGCGCACCATCTCCTGATTCAGCCGGTTGATGATGGCCACGGGTGTTTTCGCCGGCGCCAGCAGCGCGAAGTGGGCCACCGATTCGTACCCCGGCAGACCGGTCGCCGCGATGGTCGGCAGGTCGGGGAACAGCGCCGAGCGCTGCGCGGAGGTGATGGCCAGCGCGCGCAGCCGGCTGGATTTCAGATGCGGCGCCACCGTGCCCGCCGTGGGAAACATCAACTGCACTTGCCCGGAAACCAGCGCGATGAGCGCCGGCGAGCCGCCTTTGTAGGGCACGTACGTCATGTCGAGACCGGCCATGTATTTGAACACCTCGGCGGCGATATGAATAATGCCGCCGGATGCGCCCGCATAGTTGAGCTGCCCCGGCCGCGCTTTCGCCAGCGCGATCAAGTCGCCGGTTGATTTCACCGGCAGCGAAGGGTGAACGACCAGAACGCAGGGCGAGCGCGTCGCCAGGGTGATGGGAGAAAAATCCGCGATTGGATCGTACGGCACCTGCGTGCGCATGAACGGGAGTATCCACAGATTGTTGCCGTAGAGCAGCAAGGTGTGCCCATCGGGCTGCGCCTTGCCGACGATCTGCGCCGAGACCACCACGCTGCCGCCGCGGTTCTCGACGACCACCGGTTTGCCCAGCGCCGGCGTAATGCCTTGCGCGATGATGCGCGCGGCAAAATCGTTGCCGCCGCCGATCTCGGCCGTGACGATGCGTATGGCCCGGGTCGGGAATTCCTGCGCGGATGCGGTGGTGACGCCCAACGTCACCCATGCCATCACGGCGATCAGGCCTGCCGCCCTTGCGATCCTTATGTAGATCATGCGGCGCAATTCATGCTTGGCTGACGTTGTTGAATTTCCGCAGATGGCTGTGTGACCCTGCGGCAGTCTGCGGAAATATGCCGGAAAATTTGGTGCCGTTGGAGGGAATCGAACCCCCGACCTGACGCTTACGAAGCGCCTGCTCTACCAGCTGAGCTACAACGGCTTGGATGGATGCTTACCACGATGCAGGCGCGCATTTTATCACTAGCGCCGATGATCCGCACCCACCGCGTCGGCCACCGAGGTGTAGCCGTCCGCGCGCAGATGTGCCGCCAGATCGCGCTTGATGCTTGATACGCGTTCAGGGCCATGGAACACCAGCGCGGAATACAGTTGCACCAGCGACGCGCCGGCGCGGATTTTGGCATAGGCATCATCACCGCTGGCGACACCGCCGCAGCCGATGATGGGCAGTTTGCCGCCGGTGAGCCGATACATATCGGACAGGCATTTTGTCGCCAGCGTGAACAGCGGCGCGCCCGACAGTCCGCCGGTTTCACCCGCATGGTTGCTGCGTAGCGGCGGCCGCGTTACCGTGGTATTGCCCACGATCAAACCGTCGATTTGGGTAGCCAGTGCCACCTCGGCGATATCCTGCAATTGCGCTTCATCCAGATCGGGGCCGACTTTCGCCAGCAGCGGCGGCAAGCGATTTTTGTCCGGCGCGGATTGGTATCGCGCTTCGAGCACACGCTGAATCAACGCCTCGATTTCCGCGCGCGCTTGCAGGCTGCGCAGCCCCGGCGTGTTGGGCGACGACACATTGCACACCAGGTAATCCGCCAGCCCGCACACTGTCGCGATGCCGGTCGCGTAGTCGGCGGCGGCGTCAATCGCATCGCGGTTTTTGCCGACGTTGGCGCCGACAATCCCCGTGCGTTTTCTGTCACGCAGCTTGCCGGCGAAGTGCTCCAGCCCCTTGCTGTTGAAACCGAAACGATTGATTACCGCCTGATCTTCGTTGAGCCGAAACAAGCGCGGCTTGGGATTGCCCGGCTGCGGCAACGGCGTGACACTGCCGGCTTCGACAAAACCAAAACCAAGCGCGAGCATCGCATCCATCACTTCGGCGTCTTTGTCGAAGCCTGCGGCAAGACCGATGGGATTTGGAAACGAAAGCCCCCACACGTGCGTCGCAAGTATCGGATCGTCAGCGTCGTTTGCGCGTCCCGCCAATCCATTTTTCAGCGACCAGATCGCTACACCATGCGCGGTTTCCGGCGGCAACAGATGCAACAAGGGGCGCACTACGCCATAACGGGGCATGTTACGTAACTGAATGTTTTTATTATGTTTTTAAAAAATATTATTCGCTGCCCGCGCCCGCCGTGCCGCCGTGCGCTTTCGACCAACCGCGCGGATCGTTGATGAATTTTTCCACCTCGGCAAGCATTTTGATATCAAAGGTGTTGGCCGCTTTCGCCACCGCGAGCACGTCCTGCCACGTCGCCAGCGCGTGCATTTTCACACCCATCTCGTCGAGCAGCTTCGCGCCTTCGGGGAAAATATTGTAATAAAAATTCACGAACACGTGATTGCATGTCGTGCCCGCCGCGCGCAGCGCTTTGCAGAAATTGACTTTGCTGCCGCCGTCAGTGGCGAGGTCTTCCACCAGCAGCACACGCTGGCCTTCGGTGACGACCCCTTCAATCTGCGCGTTGCGGCCAAAGCCCTTGGCTTTTTTGCGCACGTATTGCATCGGCAACATCATGCGGTCGGCAAACCACGCGGCGTACGGTATGCCCGCCGTCTCGCCGCCCGCCACGGCGTCGAATTGCTCAAAGCCGACATCGCGATAAATGGTGGCCACACCGAAATCGGTCAACGTTTGCCGCACGCGCGGAAACGAAATCAGCCGCCGGCAATCGGTGTAGACCGGGCTGGCGAGGCCCGATGTGTAGATGTACGGCTTGTCCTCCATGAATTTCACTGCATCGACCTCGATCAGCATTTTTGCCGTGAGTTCGGCCATTACTTTCTTGTCTGCAAACCCGATTCCGTGTGCCATGCCTGTATCCTTTGCCAAATGCTTCTGTTGCGTTTCTGTTGCGTCACTGCCCGCGGTTGGAGCGCGAACTCTAGCATTCCCGTGCCGCCAAGGCGATAGCCCCAAGCGGGGTTTTCGACGCCCGGCTATCGAGTAAAATGCGTGTTCCACCCTTCATTTAACCCAAGGAGATACCACCATGGCTGTTTCGATGTCCCAGATTTCGCTGCCTCTATTTGTGCGTCACCTCGAAGGTCTCGCCATCGTGCTGAAAAAAGCGCAGGCGCTGTATGCCGAAAAAAAATACGATGAGACCACGCTGCTGAGTTACCGGTTTTATCCCGACATGTACAGCCTGACGCGCCAGGTGCAGGCCGCCACCGACCACGCGCGCAACTGCATCGCGATGCTGGCCGGGGTGGAAGCGCCCAAGGTGGAGATGAACGAAAAAAGCCTCGCCGAACTTGCGGCGCGCGCGGACGCCACCGTTGCGTGGCTCAACAACATCCAGCCGGCGCAAATCGATGGCAGCGAAGGCAAGAATGTCACGGTGAAAGCCGGTGAGCGTGAATTGCAATTTACCGGCATCGATCTTTTTCTGAAACGCTCGCTGCCGAATTTTTTATTTCACGCCGCCACTACCTATGACATGCTGCGTCACAACGGCGTGGACATCGGCAAACGCCACTTCATGGGCAATCCGTAGTCAACGCGGTTGCACGACTCGATCATCTTCCGGAGAACCTGATGTCCGCCTCGAATAACCCGCCGCAAGAAGTGCGTTACACGCTGGCCCCGGTGCGCCTCGGCCCCATTGCCGAAGACCAAATGACCGAGGCGCAAAAAGCCGCCGTCGCCGCCGTCATGTCCGGCCCGCGCAAACACATGGGCGGGCCGTTCAGCGCGCTGCTGCGCAGCCCTGAACTGATGAATCGCGTGCAGAAGGTCGGCGAATACCTGCGTTTCATTTGTCCACTGGAAAAACGTCTCGGTGAATTTGCCGCGATCATCGCCGCGCGCCATTACGCGCAGCAATTCGAGTGGTGGGCGCACTACCGGCAGGCCGTCGAGGCGGGACTCAACGCGGATATCGCCGATGCCGTTGGGGAAGGCCGCCGCCCCACCGGCATGGCGGACGACGAAGAAATTGTTTACGACTTTCTCACCGAGGCGCTGAAGAACAACGGCGTGTGTGACATCACGTACGCGCGCGCGGTGAAAAAATTTGGCGAACAGGGCGTGGTCGATCTGCTGGCGGTTGCGGGTTATTACGGTTTGCTCGCGCTGGTGATGAATGTCGCGCGCACGCCGGTGCCGGAAGGCCCTGCGCTGCCGCTGCCGGCGTTGCCGGTGCGAACGTAAAAATATTCCATATAAACATATAGTTACGAATAAACTCATGAGCAGAACAGCGCTCATCTTACGCGGCTTACTCGGTGCGGCATTCACCGTCGCACCAGCCCACGCGCAGCCCGCTTCGACAAGCTCAGGACAAGATTTTCCCTCGCGCACCATCCGTTTCGTGGTGCCGTTTCCGCCGGGCGGCGGCACCGACATCTTCGCGCGCGCGCTGGGGCCGCCGCTTAATCGCGCGTTCGGCCAAAGCGTGGTGGTGGACAATCGTACCGGTGGCAACACCGTGATCGGCACCGAGGTCGTGCTGCGCGCGCCCGCGGATGGCCACACACTGCTGGTGATCGCGCCGAGTTTTTCGATCAATCCATTCGTGCGCTCAAAGCTGCCGTACGACACGGTGAAAGAGTTTTCCGCGGTCGCGCGCGTGGTGCAAACCCCACTTACGATTTCGGTGCATCCCTCGGTGCCGGCGAAAAACGTAAAAGAACTGATCGCGCTCGCGCATGCCAAGCCGGGTCAACTCACCTTCGCCACCAGCAGCATCATCGGCGGACAGCGCCTGGCGGCGGAACTGTTTTTCCGCGAGCGCGCCAAGGCCGACATCATCGCCGTGCCGTACAACGGCGGCGCGCCCGCCTCCACCGCCGTGATGGGCGGACACACCACGATACTGGTGTCCAACCTCGCGGAAGCGGCGCAGCAAATCGCCGCCGGACACCTGCGCGGCATTGCGGTGATGTCGCTTTCACGCACCGCGCAATTGCCCAAGCTGCCCACCGTTGCCGAATCAGGCTATCCCGGCTTTGAAGCCGCGAATTGGTACGGCGTGGTGATACGCGCGGCGACACCGCGCCCTATCATCGAACGGCTCGGCGCTGAAATCGGCAAAGCGCTGCAAACCGATGAATTCCGCGACCCTATGGCGCGCGTGGGCCTTGATCTGGCGTATCTCGGCCCAGTGGCGTTCGATGCTTATATCCGCGGCGAAATGCAGCGCAATGAACGGATTATTAGACTGCTGAAGTTGAAGCTGGATTGACAGCCCCACGCCTGCATAGGGCAGTCACTGTAGGATGGGTGAAACCCATCGCAAACACGGGCAGGCAACACATACACAATCGCGGTCATGCGCGAAAGGTGGGTTGCGCTACGCTCCACCCACCCTACAAAACTGCAAAACCTAAATCACATCCTCGGCCCGCATCGCCTTGATGTCTTCGGCGCTGTAACCCAACTGCCCCAGCACTTCGTCGTTGTGCTGACCGAAGCCCGGCGGTGGCGACGTCACCTGCGGGCCGCCGTGCGCGAATTTGAACGCCATCACCGGCACGGTGAGGTCTTTGCCGTAGCCCGGCGCGTTTTTGTGCGTGTGGAACAGATTGCGCGTCTGTAATTGCGGGTCTTTCACCGACTCTGAAATCTTGCGCGTGCGCGTGGCGGGCACGTGTTTGCTTTGCAGATAGTCTTCCCACTCCTGCGCGGTTTTGGTGGCGATGATGTCCGCGACAATCTGGGTTTGCGCCACGTAATTGTCGCGGCGCTCTTGGTGTGAGCTTTGCCTGGCGATATCCGGGCGGCCGATGGCATTGAAGAAGCGCTCATGCTGGCCCTTGTTGCTGGCGGCAATCATCATATAGGCGTCCTTCGCCATATAACCCTGGCTGCTGGCAAACTCCATGCTGTTGCCCTTGGGCGACGGCTCCTTGCCGGTGTACAGATAATTGGTGAGGTGCGATCCCATCAGCATCATCGCCACGTCGAGCATGGCGCTGTCGATGTACTGGCCCTTGCCGGTGCGTTCGCGCTGGAACAACGCCGCCGACAACGCAAACGCGTTCATGGTGCCCACGGCGTAGTCGATCACCGGTGAACCCACTTTGATCGGGTTCACTTCCGGCGTGCCGGTGGTGCGCATCATGCCCGAGGTGGATTGAATCGCGTGATCGTACGCCGTCATCTGGCCGCGCGGGCCGTCCTGGCCGAAGGCCGTCATTGAGCAATAGATCAGCTTCGGGTTGATGGCCGACAGTTCCTTGTAGCCGAGGCCCAGTTTGGCAAACGCGCCGGCGCGATAGTTTTCAACAAAGATATCGGCGTCCTTGACCAGCTTTTTGATGATCTCCTGGCCTTTTTTGGTTTTGAGGTTCACCGTGATCGCGCGCTTGTTCGATGCCTGCGTGGCAAACCCCAGGCCCATTTTCGCTTCCGACAACGCATGGTCGCTGCCGCTCTCGCGGCTTTGATCGCACTCGTGCGGGTCTTCCACCTTGATCACATCCGCGCCCAGCAGCGCCAGTTGATACGCGGCAAACGGGCCGGCCAGCACGTGGGTTACATCGATGACTTTGATGCCTTCAAACGGTCTCATGAAATTTCCTTTATTGAATTCGGGTTCGCCTGCTATTCTAGCCGCAACGCGAACATGCACACGCGAACTTTACACATTGGCGACCACGTTATGAGAATGCGTTTTCAGATTTGTTTTTGCATGGCCGCATTCGCGCTGTCGGCAGCCGCGGCGGATTACCCCACGCGCCCGGTGCGCTTTATCGTGCCGTTTCCGCCCGGCGGCGGCACGGATTTTCTGGCGCGCACCATCGGGCAGAAACTCGGCGAACGTCTCGGCCAGCAGTTCGTGATGGATAACCGCGCCGGCGGCGGCGGCACCACCGCGACCGAAATGGCCATGCGCGCCAACCCCGACGGCTACACCGTGCTGCTGGCATTCAACGGCACGCTGGCGATCAGCCCGCATCTGGAAAAAGTCGCCTACGACGGCGCGCGTGATTTTGCCGCCGCAGGCATGCTTGCGACGTCGTATCACATGCTCGTCGCCCATCCGTCGGTGCCCGCCAAAAACGTGCGGCAACTGATCGAACTCGCGCAGGCCAAGCCCGGCACACTCAATTTCGCATCCAGCGGCAACACCACCAATCCGCATCTGGTCGGCGAACTGTTCAAAGCGGTGGCGAAAATCGATATCGTCCACGTGCCCTACAAAGGCACCGGCCCGGCAGCTATCGCCGTGCTCGGCGGCGAATCACACCTGATGTTCAGTAACCCGACGGCGGTATTGCAGGCGGTGCGCGCGAATCGCCTGACGGCGCTTGCGGTGGCGCGCCCGCTGCGTTCGCCGCTGGCGCCCGACATTCCCACCATGGAAGAATCCGGCGTGCGTGATATCAAAGTGGAATCGTGGTTTGCCGTGGTAGCACCCGCAGCGACACCGCGCGACATCATCGCGCGGCTGAATATCGAAATCGCGCGCATCGCCGCCACGCCGGAATACCGCGCGCTGCTGGAGAAAAACGCATTCGATGTGGTGACCAGCACACCCGATACGTTCCCCGCGTTCGTGCGCGCGGAACGCGAAAAGTGGGGCCGCGTCATCAAAGCGGCGGGGATCAAAACGCCATGAAAATGTCTTTTATAAACAATATGATAGAATTCAATTTATCCTATCAACCGACAGTCATCCCACCCCCCTCCTAGCCTCCCCCTTGAAAGGGGAGGGACTTAAAATCCCCTCCCCCTCAGGGGGAGGGCCAGGGTGGGGGTGGGGCAACTCTTAACTCTCATGAAACGACTCATCGTCGCCATCACCGGCGCCTCCGGCGTGATCTACGGCATCCGCGCGCTGGAAATTCTGCGCTCGATTAAAGACATTGAATCACATGTGATTCTGTCGCCCTCCGCCGCGCGCACCATCGCCGAAGAAACCGATTACGATATCGACACCGTAAAAAAGCTCGCCGACGTGATTTACAACTACAAGGACATCGGCGCGGCGATTTCCAGCGGCTCATTCAAAACCGAAGGCATGCTGGTCGCGCCGTGTTCGGTGAAAACGCTCTCCGGCATCGCCAATTGCTTCGACGAAGAACTGGTGGTGCGCGCCGCCGACGTGTGCCTGAAAGAACGCCGCCGCGTGGTACTGATGTTCCGCGAAACGCCGCTGCACGCCGGGCACATACGCCTCATGGAACAGGCCACGCGCAACGGCGCCATCGTCATGCCGCCGGTACCGGGTTTCTACAGCCGGCCAAAATCCATAGACGACATGGTGACGCAAAGCGTCGGACGCGCGCTGGATCTACTCGGCATCGACGCCGGCGTGGTAAAGCGCTGGAAAGACACCATACCCGCGCCCGCACGTACGCCGCGCCGGCGTTAATTCACCGTATTCGCTCATGTGTGCTGCGTCACTATGCCCCCATCCGACGCCCTCTCCGCGTCCAACGGGAGAAATCATCGCGCGATATTCCATACCGCGTTGCGCGTGCTAGGATGCGCTGCAATGTTCAGCGCGCGCTTTGGAAAATCGATAGTGATAACGGCTCATGCGCGAGAGCGCATGGCCACACGCGCCATCAGTGAAGCGCTGCTGCACGACATAATCGAGACTGGCGAGACAAGATACAAAGACAAAACACGGATATGGATTGCAAAGCATTACGGAGAGCGCACCGATAATTTGCTTTGCTTGGCGGCCGTGCTGGAAACGACATTGGTGATCAAAACCGTGATGCATCATTTTTCGTGGGAGTCTGAATCATGAAGACAACTTACTACCCGCAGGACGATATTCTGGAAATCCACCTGAGTGACAAGCCCGTTGCCCGCGAGGTGTCGCAAGACTGGAATGTGAATGTCAGCTACGCCGAGGACGGCACTGTCGTGGAGCTGGTGATTCTGGACGCGGTCAAGGTGGGGTTCATGCCCTTTCAAGGCGGCGACCGGAAGGCGGCTTGAGCGGAAAGTAACAATTTTCGCAACACCACATTGCGCCCGTTCGACACCCTCCCGGCAAACATCGCGCCGGGTGAAACCAGTGCAACCATGCGTAAAAGCGAATCCGCGTTCTGGAGATTCTCACTGCGATTTTACGCACGTGTAGGCGTGGCGCCACTGTGCCTGGCGCTGCAAGACCAACACGGTGTTGATGTTAACCTGTTGTTTTTATTGTTATTTTTAGCAACGCAGCAGCGGCGTGTCAACCCCATTGACGTTCAAAAAATGAACAACGCCGCAGCAGCATGGTGCACACGCGCAGTACAGCCGCTACGCGCGCTGCGCCGCGACCTGAAAAACGGCGTCGCGGGGATGGATGCCCAAGCCAGCGAGGCGCTGCGCAGCGACATCAAGCGCTGCGAACTGCATGCCGAGCGCTTGCAGCAGGAAATGCTGGAACGCGCGTTTCCGGCTGCAAGCACCGGCGTATTGAGTTCCGTGACAGAAGCAGCGGCAGAAAACATAGCTGCCTACGGTACGTTGACAGGGGCACTGCCCGCGGATGCGGTGCAAAACCTGCTGCGAATGTTTGGCGAAGAATTCGGTGACGGGTAAGAGAAACCAGGCGGATATTCGGTAAGGGGCGCCACACAACGGTTGATGCCAACCACTACCAGATCACTACCGGATCACTACCAGATGGCGCGCAGGCCCAGTGCCCGATAGTCACCCAAGTCCCGGTCTCGCGAGAGGAACGCCCAATCGCGCTGCAAACACTGCCAGATCAGCATTCTATCGAACGGATCCTTGTGCGCCATTCGCGGCAGCCGGTGAAATCCGGCTGCTTCTTCAGCCGAGGGCGCAACGATGTCAAGCCCCATGTCACGGGCGATCCGCACCAGATCATCGGGGGTGCATCCGGAGAGCTCAAGTTTGCCCAGCGCGAACTTGAGAGAAATTTCCCAGAAGCTTACCGTGCTCAGATGAATATCGTTCGCGGGGTCGGTGATGGCCCTTCGCAGCTTCGCGGAAAGCCTCTGCGGCTCTATGACTGCCCAGAGAAAGCTGTGCGTGTCCAGAAGTGCAATCATGCCGACAGCAAACTTTCATCCTCAAGCGCGAAATCCTGGGCGAACTTCACAACGGCTTTCCCCTTGAGCAGTCCGAGCGGACGCTTTTCAGGATGTTTGATCTCCGAGTACGGCACCATAGCCGCTACTTTTTGGTGACCGCGGCCATATGCGACGACGATAGTCTCACCGCCACGTACCGCGTCGAGCACTTCGGAGAAATGGGACTTGAATTTTCCAACGGTCATGGTTTTCATAGGCGATAGAATACTATAGTGCGCTGTTTAACTTGTCAAGTTGACAAATTACCGCTTGCACTGTTCGCCACGATGGACGCCGTTCGCTGCGCTCACCCGCATCCGCGCTGAGTTACCGGGCCACTGCCCAAATTTGCGCAATCACAATATGGGCCACCCCGCCGTCAATCACGACACCGCAATCACAGCGGCAAAAGTGTGAGAAATATCACACTTTTAGGCTACTATTGCCTTTAGTATCAAGAACGTAGTGGCGAAACGTACCGTTCGTTCTGTAAATGCGCACGCTCGTCGCGCCGCTTTGCTTAACGACCGGCAATTTCACTAACATTCAACCTGTAGAAAAGGGAGGCGGATTCAAGTCTGAAGTGCAACCGCGTTATGATGCGAGTGTAGCTTCTTCCAGAAGACTTCGTGGGGTGTTTTGAAGCCGAGGCATTTTCTGGGGCGATGGTTGAGGTAGTGCATGGCGGCAGAGATGTCTTTTTTGGTGAT
>CAMDDY010000076.1 GCA_945893125.1 Bordetella parapertussis | reverse complement strand
CGACAGGCTCAGGGCGAACGGCAAATAAGTATGCCGTTCGTGGTGAGCCTGTCGAACCACGGTCCGCATCTGCGCGTAATTTGAAATGCACATTAATATTACTCCGCACGAATATTGGCGCTCTTGATAACCTTTGCCCACTTCACGGTTTCGGTTTTCAGAAACGCCGCGAATTCGACCGGCGTGCTCATCACGGGCACGGCGCCCTGTTGCAATATGCGGTTTTCCGTTTCCGGCGCGCGCACAACCTTCAGCACGGCGCTGTAAATGTTTTTTTGTATCGCGGCGGGCGTCTTCGCTGGAACCACCAGTCCGTACCAGTTGGTGGCTTCGTAACCGGGCAATGTATCGGCCATGGTGGGCACTTCCGGCAGCACGGGCGAGCGCTTGGGGCCCAGCACCGCCAGCGCGCGCACGCGACCGTCTTTTATGCTGGTTGCGCCTTGCACCACGCTTTGCACCATCATCTGTATGTGCCCGGCAATCAGCTCCACCATTGCCGGGCCGCCGCCTTTGTAGGGCACATGATTGATCTTGAGTTCGGCTTGGTGGTTAAACAGTTCCGCGGTCAGATGCGGTATGCCGCCGATGCCGGTGGACGCATAGTTGAGCGCGCCGGGTTTGGCCTTGGCGAGCGCAATCAATTCCTTCACGGTTTTGGCGGATAGCGCCGGGTGAACCGTCAGCAACATATCCACCGACACCAGTTGCGTGATGGGCGCGAAGTCCCGCGCAATATCAAACGGCACCTTACCGTAGAGCGTTTGATTGATGGCCAGATTGCCCGCCGTGCCCACGAACATGACATGTCCGTCGGGCGTGGCCTTGGCGGCAAGGTCGGTGCCGATGATGCCGTCCGCGCCCGCGCGATTGTCCACGATCACCTGTTGCTTGAATTCTTCGCCCAGTTTGGCGGCGATGATGCGCGACACGATGTCGGTGCCTCCACTGGGCGGAAACGCCACGATCATGCGGATGGGTCTGCTCGGATAGGTTTGTGCCGTCGCCGTGGACACCATGGCGGGCAAGCCCAGCAACGCCGCCAGCGCTGCGTATGTGACGTGTTGTTTAGTCACTTTTGATACCTGCTTCGCGGATCACCTTGCCCCAGCGCGCCATGTCAGCCTGGCCGGCAGCGAGCAGTTGTTCGGGTGTGCTGCCTACCACCTCCGTCACGGTGGCCAGCAGATTGTCTTTCACGGCCGGCGTATTCAAAATCTGCACCATTTCGAGATGCAGCCGCGTGATGATGGCGGGCGGTGTTTTGGCGGGTGCGAATGCGCCTATGGTCAACACCGATTCGTAGCCGGGCAATCCTGCTTCCGCCATGGTGGGCAGGCCGGGGGTCAGCGCCGAAGGCTGTGCGCTGGTTACCGCGAGCGCTCGCAATTTGCCCGATTTGATCTGGCCCACGACGGATGCCGCGACCGCAAAGCTCAGATGCACCCGTCCGCTCATCAGGTCTATCAACGCAGGCGTCAGGCCTTTGTATGGCACATGCACGATGTCGAGTTTGCCGGCCATTGATTTGAAGAGTTCAGCGGCGAGTTGCGCCGTGGTGCCTGATCCCGCCGACGCGTAGCGCAGTTCACCGGGTTTGGATTTCGCCAGCGCAATCAAATCCTTCACCGTTTTTACCGGCAGGGAAGGGTGAACCACCAGTATGTTCGGCGAACGCGCGGCCAGTGTGATGGGCGCAAAATCCTTGACCGGATCCCACGGCGCGTTGGTTCGTAACAGCGGCTCCATCCACACCACGCTGCCGTAAACCAGCAGGGTGTGGCCGTCCGGCGCGGCCTTGGCCGCAGATTCCACGGCGATAATGCCGGCGCGGTTTTCGACCACCACCGATTGCCCCAGCGACGCGGCTAAACCAGGGGCCATCAATCGCGCCACGATATCGCTGCCGCTGGCGGCGGGGCCGGTAACGATGCGGATGGTTTTGGCGGGGTAGGTTTGGGCGTAGGCGCCGGCGGCAATCAGGCTGGTTGCCGAGATCACGACGTTAAAAACCGCTTGACCGCAAAGGCGCAAAGACGCAGAGAACCCCCGCAAAGAAAGGCCGTTCTTTGCGTTTCCTTTGCGTCTTTGCGCCTTTGCGGTAAAGGTTTTCAAAGTGGCTTAATAGTTACGTCAGGTTCTCGCGGCCTTATTTCGCACCCTTAGGCCACCGCACCGCCTTGCTCACCGGATAGCCGCGCAGCCCGTTATGCGCAAACACATACGCATTATTGCGCAACGGGTCGCCGGTGACCGCGATCATGAAATCGTCCGGCTTCCACACCAGCGGCACCAGGCGGTTGGGATCATCGGATTCATGAAACACCTTGGGAATTTTTCCGAGGCTGACTTCGAGCGCCAGATCCCATGTCGGCTTTTGTGTCCAGTCACGCAGGATGCGTTGCATCTGGCTCGCCGGCAGCCGCGCGTGGTCGAACAGATATTGCTTTACGTCCTGTTTTGAATAACCAGCTTTGGCGATGGTTTCCGCGAGTATCGGCGACAGCATCAGCAGCGGGCGCAGTTTTCCGAGCCCCTGTGCCACCGCAAACATCACTTGCCATGAAATCTGCCGCGCGACGGCATCGGCAAGATACGGCAGCATGTGATCGCGCACGCTGCCGGAGACGGATATCACCACGTTGCCGCCGGTGTAACGACCGATGGTCACGGCGTTTTGTCCCGGTGCATGTCCCATATCCGTGCTCACCGACGGCCAGCCGATGTTTGACAACACGTCTTCGTTTTCCGCCACCACCACGCGCCAGGTGTTGCCGAAGGTGCCTTTATCATTTTTGTGCAGAATAAAACCGGCCACGTTGCGCAGGTACAAGCGCCAGAAGCGGCCCACTGAAGTGTTGGGCATGAATCCGTCGCGCATCACACCCTGCGTGTAATTGAAGCCCAGTTCCTTGATGATCGGGCCGTTCAGAATCAGCAGCGTATCGGCGCCCGGCGTATTGCCGCTGTGTTCGACGCCGTAATTCGGGTCGGCCATTGCTTCGACCATCGTCACCAGCAGCGGCATGTATTCCGGACGGCAACCTGCCATCACGCCGTTGACCGCGATGCTCCAAATGGTAGCGGCGCGATTTTCCGGCAGCAGCGTGCCGAGGCTTTCGTTCGGATCATTGTCCACGCAGCGCAGAAACGCTTCGATCTTGCGCCGTGTCGGCGGCACGAAGGGCAGGCCGTCGCTCCATGCGTTGTCGTAAAAATGCTGATTGACCTCATCAAAGCTGCCTTTGAATACCACGCTTTGCGGATCGGGTTCGCCGCGCTGGCCGGCACCCGCCGGCGTTTGGGTGAGGTTGCTGATCACTTGATCCACGGTCACCCGCACCGTATTGATCGCGAGTTCTTCCTTATTCAACACATTCGGATGGCTGGGCACCATGGCCACGGGAATATTCGGCATGCCGAGGCCGAGACTGCATGCCTGGGATTGCGTGATAAATCCTTCGCATACCAGCGTGGAAGTCGGAAATCCCGCCAACTCGCACACTGCACTGGCCCGCAACACGGCGGGCGTGCAACTGCCTCAACAGCCCATGCCCGAGATGGCGGCGTCTATGCCCATCGCTTTAAACTTTTGCGGCAGCGCCGCGACCACCTTGCGCTCATCCGTGCCGTGGGTATTGCCGAATGCGCCGCAATCAATAAAGGTCACGCCGGGGTAGCGTTCTTTCAATTCTTCGGAAATCGTTTCGAAGATCTCGTCGCCGCGAAACAGGTAATCCCACAGAAAGGCAATTTTTTTGCCGGCCAGAGTGTCCAGCCGCTTGGCCAGCGGCTTTATTTTGGCCTGACGCAGCCCGCGCGGCCAATAGGCTTCGTAGTATCCATCGGATTCGGTGAGTGACATTTTTGGCTCCGCACGCCTGCAAAATTAGGAAAGCAATCGCGACACACCGCGCATCATTTTGATCAACCGGCTTGCGACGGCAGTTCCACCGTCGCCGTGCCTCTGGCCGTGACATCGCCGCGCTGGTCTTCGGCCCATATCTCGCACTTGACCAGATTGCGCCCGTTCTCCTGCCATTTCGCGGCGACCTTGCCGCGGCACCACGTGGTGTCGCCCACCAGATTGAAGCGGCGTACCTCGACATCCATGCTGCGCAGAAAACCATGATCACCGATCCAGTTGGTCATCAGATGGCCCAGCCACGCGAGGCGCTGCGGGCCGTAATCGTAGGCGGCAGGCACACCCACGCGCCGCGCGAACGCGTCGTCCCAATGCACGATCTCGGGCGGCTCAAAAGCGCCAAAGTGATTGACCATCGCGCCCTTGGGATGCCGCGTGTACCAGCGCGCCGCATCGCCATGCGCGCGCAACCACTGCCCGCCGAAACCCATCAGGAACACGATGATGTCAGTCACCGTCAGCGGCCCTTTGACCACGTGCGGCAACACGTCGCCGGCGGTGACATTTTCCCAGTAACGCGGCTTGTCGCCGCGCCGCACTTCCTTGTCATACTCGGCGGCGATGCGCGCATAACTTTCGGGGGTGTACTTGCCCAGTTCCAGGTGGTCGTATTTTCCTTTGGAACTTGCGGTATCACGCTCGATGCGAAAGCTATAAGGACGTGCGATGGCGACCACTTCGCCCGCAGCATCCCTAAACGTGGCCTCGCGTGTCTGCTTGATGGCGCGGCCGGCGAACTGGCTTTTTTTGATTTCGATATCTTTCAATATTGTTTTTGATGTGATGCGGTCGCCGAGCTTGATCGGACGCATCCATTCCAAATACGAGCCGGAGAACATGGAGTGTATGCCGCGCAGGCCGCGCGCGCCCCAGGCGGTCTTGTTCATCGCCAGCAGTATGAACGGCGGCGCGGTGATGCCGCCAAAGCGGGTTTTGGCCGCATAGTCTTCGTCCAGCCACAGCGGATTTTCATCACCGATGCCCATGGCGAAATGGCGGATACCGTCGCGCGTGGCTTCGGTAATGTGGCCGGGCGGGCCTTTGATTTCGGCGCCGATTTCGGCGCGCAGTTCGGCTAATGCTTCGTCGGTTACGTGGTCAAAGGTTTGTTTCTGGGGTGCTGCGGTCATGACGTTCCTCTCTTAAAAAACAGTTATGCTTGTTTCGAAATCACGCCCGCATCACGCAACCGCGTAATCTCCGCTTCGGAGTATCCGCATGAACGCAGAATTTCCGCGTTGTGTTCGCCCAGCATCGGCGGCGCCGCGCAATCTGTGGGGCCTTGACCCCGTGTCTTGATGACCGGCCCGACCATTTTCACCGGGCCATACGTGGGGTGCGTGGCCTCCACCATCATATTGCGATACTGAACATAATCCTGTTCCAGCGCTTCGCCCACCGACAGCACCGGCGCATGCGGCACATCGCCTACCGACAGCAGCCGCAACCACTCGGCCAGCGGTTTGCTCGCCACGAGTTTTTCAATGATGGGATACAACTCGGCGGAGTTTTCCACACGTGATTGCGCGGCGGCAAAGCGTGTATCGGTTGCCAGGTCTTCACGCCCGGCGGCGCCGCAAAAGCGGCGCCAGAACTTGGTGATGAATACCGCGAGGATCAAATCCTTGCCGTCAGCCGCACGGAACACACCTACCGGGGCAATCGAGTGATGCCGCGATCCCACGCGATGCGGGCTTTTGCCAGTGGCGAAATACCAGCCCGCCGAATAGCCGAGCATGCCGAGCAGGCAGTCGAGCATCGAGATGTCGATGTGCGCGCCTTTGTCCGTGCCTTCGCGTTCGTACAGCGCAGCCAATATGCCCATCGCCGCGAACATACCCGCGGCCAGATCGCCGATGGGGATGCCGACTTTGACCGGCATGCCGTCCGGCTCGCCGTTCAGGCTCATTACGCCGGAGAGGCCTTGCACCACATCGTTATACGCGGGGGTTTGCGCGAGCGCGCCGTCCTGGCCAAAGCCGCTGATTGAACAATAGATCAATCGCGGATTGAGTTTCGCGAGGGTTTCATAATCGAGTCCCAGTGCCGCCATTTTTCCGGGGCGAAAATTTTCAACCACCACATCGGCTTCGGTCACCAGTTTGAGTGCCACCGCCTTGCCTTCTTCGCTCTTCAGGTTCAAGCCGAGGCTGCGCTTGTTGCGATTGAGACTCAAAAAATAATGGCTTTGCCCGTTCACGAACGGGCGGTTTTCGCGCGTGGCGTCGCCCTCGGTGGGTTCTTCAACCTTGATGATATCGGCGCCCAGATCGCCGAGTATCAGCGTTGAGTAGGGACCGGAAAGGACCCGCGAGAAATCAACAATTTTTACCTTGCCCAGCTTGATCGGCACGGAAGGATCCTCGTCCTGTTGTTGTTTACTGTCGTTATTGAATTTGTGATGAACTCAACTACTGAACGCAGCGCAGGCCGCGTCGCGAAATTATCGCTCGTTTCAGTCGGCGCGTATGCCTGTTTCCCTAATCAGTTTTCCCCACTTGGCGGTATCGGCTTTGACACCTGCGAGTAATCCAGAAGCTGGACTGCCAACGGGCTCAAATCCGATTCTAAAGAGTTTTTCCTTCACCGCGACGGTGGAAAGCGTTCGCGCCATTTCGCGATTGAGCTGGTCGATCAACGCCGCCGGCGTGGCGGCCGGTGCATAAACGCCCAAATCCAGTATCGCCTCATAGCCGGGCAAACCCTGTTCAGCAATCGTGGGCAAACCCGGTGCGAGCGGGGAGGGCCGCAGGCTGGTCACCGCAAGCGCCTTCAGCCGGCCGGCCTTGACGTGCCCCGGCACGCCGGACGCCACGGCAAACATCACTTGCGCTTCGCCGGCCACCACCGCTGTGAGCGCGGGCGGGCTGCCCTTGTAGGAGATGCGCACGATATCGACGCTTGCCATGGACTTAAACAGTTCCGCTGCGAGGTGTGCCGATGAGCCTGCCACCCCCGCCGAATAGTTGAGCTTGCCCGGTTGTGTCTTGGCAAGTGCCACCAAATCCCTGATCGACTGAACCGGCAGCACCGGGTGTACCACCAGGATGTTGGGTGAACTCGCGGCGAGCGTAATCGGTGCAAAATCGCGGATCGGATCGTAGGGCGTTTTTTGCAGCAGCGGCAGCAGCCACACCGGGCTGCCATAGAACAGCAGCGTGTGCCCGTCCGGCGGCGCCTTGGCCACGATCTGCGCCGGAATGCTCGCGCTGCCGCCGCGATTTTCCACGATGACCGGCTGCCCGAGCCGGGGCGCGATATCGTCCGCGATGATGCGCGCGACGATATCCACGCCGCCGCCAATGGCGGAGGTGACAATGCGGATGGGCGCGTTGGGGAAGGTTTGGGCGAGGCTTTGGCTGGCGCCCAGAATATTTACACTGATCGTAACTATCCCAAATATTTTCCGGAGCAGCATTCGTTCTCCCTAGCGCCCGCCAAGGGCATTGAAATATTTTACGCGCGAGAAAGACGCTTCGACAGGTTCAGTGCTGGTATTTTTCTCTCAACGCGCTCAGCCGCGCCATGCCTTGTGCGCCTTCACGTAATGCCGCGAGCGGTTCAAATTCCGTGATGATGAGTGTCCAATCAAGACGCCGTGACTGACGGGCGACGATGGACTCGATATCAGCCCAGTCGCGATCCCGCGCGGCAAATGCTTTCAATACAACAAGGTCTTCCGCGGTACAGGTTAACAGGCGAACACCGCCCAAGTCGAACTCCGTGGCTCGTGCAACGCAGTGTTCCTCAAAAGGAATTGCGCCCAGTGCAATGTCGATCGGAATGCCAGATGCACTTCGAAGCAGCAGTACGCGATTCTGTTGCGCAAACGACTGTGCATCGGGGATGCGTGGCGTGAAAGCCGCAAGCAGCTTTTCTACCGGGGCGGCTTCGGCGCCATAGGGACACAGTAGCGTGAGATCCACGTCCCGTGTAAAGCGGGGTTCGCCCCAGCGCTGTAGTGCGACGCCGCCAATGACGCAAAATTTTTCGCCCGCTGTGCGCAGGTAATCCTGAATATCGGAGGCTGCTTGCAGCAGCGCATTCATGCGGGCTTGCGCAGCAGCGAGAACAGACGCTGTTGCTCGACCAGTCCTGAAGTCGTGCGTGGCGGCAAATCAGGCATCGGGGCGTCAGTGAACAAATCCGCGATCGCACGACGCGCGTCGTCGTCCGTCATCGCCGCAAGTTCGCGGCTGCGCAACGCATCCATTGCAGTGCCGGCACGCTCCCAAGTTTGTGCCCAGCGTTTTAGATCAGTGTCGCTCATGGTTCCATTTTACCCCTGACCGGCTGCTGCTGGGCTGCTGTTGGGATTGACAGGCAACCGTAACCGTCTAAACTAAACCACAAGCCGTTGAATTTACGCCGGTGACAGGGAGGCCGCATGGCAAAAATCATCGCTTGTGTTTTGTGCTTGATTTTCACGGGTGTTGCGTTGCCTGCGTGCGCACAAAGCGCCGTGGCGGGTGCGGCCTCCGCTTGGCCCACCCGCCCGGTGCGCATGATCGTCGGCTTCTCATCGGGCAGCGCAACGGATCTGACAGCGCGCCTGATCGCGCCCAAGCTTGCGGAGTTATGGGGCCAGCCGGTGGTGATCGAAAACCGCACGGGCGCGGGCGGCGCCATCGCCGCGTCGATGGCGGCGAAGGCCACGCCCGACGGTTATACGCTGTTGGTGATCTCCGCGTCGTTTGCTATTACCTCCGTGCTGCGCGGCAATCAGGGCTACGACCCTTTGAAGGATTTTGCGAGTGTGGCGCAGATCGGCATATCGACAGGCGTGGTGGTGGCCACGCCATCGCTCGGCGTCAAGACGATCAAAGAGTTGATCGTCATTGCCAACGAGCGTCCCGGCAAAATGTTGTTTGGTTCGGCGGGTGCGGGCAGCGGCATCCATATGACGGCGGAGCGCTTTCGCATGTCGGGCGGCTTCAAAGCCACGCACGTGGCGTTCAAGGGGCAGCCGGAAATGCTGATCGAAATTCTGGCAGGGCGCGTGCATTGGGGCGTGCCGGGCCTGGGGCCGGCGCTGGGCATGATCCGCGACGGGCGGATGGTCGCGCTGGCGGTGGTGACGCCGCAGCGCTCGCCGCTGTTGCCGGATGTGCCGTCGCTGTATGAACTGCTGCCCACCTTCCGCCGCGATGCCGCACACGCGCTGATCGTGCCCACCGGCACGCCACGCGCCATCATCAACCGCATCAGCAAGGACGTGACGACCGTACTCGCCATGGCGGATGTCAAAAAGCAGATGGAGGCCATCGACTTTATCGCCTCGCCCAGCACGCCGGAGGAATTCGACAAGATACTGCGCGCGCAGCTTAAGACTTTCGACGAGGTGGCGCGCTCGGCGGGGTTGAAGTAGACGCTTATGATGCTGCGTCGCGGTGTATTAAGCCTGCTGTTGATGGCGCTGCTGCCGGCGGCGGTGCAGGCGCAAACGTGGCCCGCCCGCCCTATCCGTATCGTCGTCGCCACATCGCCGCCCGGCGGGGCGGACCTCGTGGCGCGCCTGCTTGCGCCGGGGTTGTCTGAACGTCTTGGCCAGCAAGTGGTGGTGGAAAACCGCGCCGGCGCGAGCACCATGATCGGCCATGAGTTCGCGGCCAAATCGGCGCCGGACGGCTACACCTTCGCGATGGGTATCAGCACGCTGGCGATCAATCCGGCGACGTTCAAGAAAGTGCCGTACGATGCGCTGCGCGATTTTGCGCCGATAACGCAGGCGGTGATGCAGGCCTTGCTGCTGGTGGTGCATCCGTCGTTCCCGGTAAAAACAGTCAAGGAACTGGTAACGATCGCGAAGCGCCAGCCGGGCGCCATCAATTATGCGTCGCCCGGCTTTGGCACCAATCCGCAGATGGGCATGGAGTTGTTTCTCTACATGACCGGCACGCGCCTGTATCACGTGCCGTATCGCGGCGGCGGTGAATCGATTATCTCGGTGGTGTCGGGGCAGGTGCCGGTGACGGTGGCGTCGATGCTGGGGACCATCTCCAACGTGCGTGCGGGCCGCTTGCGGGCATTGGGTGTGACGACGGCGGCGCGTATTCCGGGCGCTGCGGATATTCCCACCATCGCCGAAGCCGGCGTGCCGGGTTATGAATCGGCGCAGTGGTACGGGTTGGTGGCGCCCGCGGGCACGCCGCGTGACATCATCACGCGTATGCATAAGGAAGCTGCGGCGATTTTGCGCACAGCCGAAATCATGGAGCGCCTGGCGAATGACGGCAGTCAGGTGGTGGCCGGCACGCCGGAGGAATTCGGCGCGTTCATGCGCGCCGAAACCGAGAAGTGGGCGAGGGTGGCGAAGGCCGCGGGCATCAAACCCGAGTAGTTGCCGCGGCCGACTTTACCTGGGCATCAAGTTGAATGCCGCACGGCGCGCCCGCCATCGACGGTGAGTATGGTGCCGCTGATATACGACGCACGCGCCGAGGCCAGATACAACACTGAATCCGCGACCTCTTCGGGCTGCGCGAGGCGGCCAAACGGCGGGTCTTCCACCAGTTCAAGCCAGCGGTTTTTGTCGCCGAGTTCGCTCTGTGCGCGCTTTTCCAGGCGCACGCGCAGGCGGTCGGTTTCAATCTGGCCGGGGTTGATGCCGACGACCCGCACCTGGTGATCCACGCTTTCACCGCCGAGGTTCTTGGTAAACGCCATCAAGGCGGCGTTGCCGGTGCTGCCGGTGATGTAATCCTGCCGCAGCCTTTCGCCGGCGACGCCGATCACGTTGACGATCACGCCGCGTTTGCGCGCGCACATGCCGCGGTAAATTTCACGCGTCAGGTTGATGTAGCCGAACACTTTCAATTCCCATGCCGCGCGCCAGCGCGCTTCATCGATGTCGAGCAGATGCCCCGACGGGATGCCGCCGGCGTTGTTGACAAGGATATCCACGTTGCCGCAGCGCTTGGCGAGTTCGGTGATGTTGGCGCTGATGCCCAGATCAAGCGCATGGCAGGTGATGTTCACCTTGCTTTCGGCAAGTATTGTCGTGCGCGCCGCGTCGAGATCAGCCGCCGTGCGCGCGGCCAGGTGCAGGTGACAGCCTTCACGTGCAAAAGCTTGTGCGACGGCAAAGCCGATACCGCGTGACGCGCCGGTGATCAGCACGCTGAGTCCATTCAGTTCCAGATTCATAGTTGTTCCGTAAGTGTATGTTTTTATTGATAATTTTAAATTATCGCGTAATGGGCGTAAACGAAGTGTAACGCGACTGCGTTTTAGGGTGACGCGGCCGGCGCGCTATTGCCGAACGCGCCGTAAGTCTTTATTGTTGCGAAGCTCGATCAACCATCAAACCGGAGGAAGAAAATGTTCAAGCGTTCGATAGCCGTAGTTGCAGCGATGTTGCTGGGCACTGCCGCGTATGCGTATCAGGTTACTGGCCCGGTGCTCGAAGTCACCGACACCAAAATCATCGTGGAAAAAGACAAAGAGAAATGGGAAATCGCCCGCGACAAAGAAACCAAAGGCGACAAGAATATCAAGAAGGGTGATCGTGTGACGGTTCAGTACCGCATGACGGCTACCGAAATCGAATCCAAGGCCGGCAAGAAAGACGACAAGGCCAAGGATGCGAAGAAAGACGACAAGAAGGCCGACGCCAAGAAATAAGGCGTTGCGTAGTGACCAAAAAGGGAGGCTATGCCTCCCTTTTTTTATGGGTGAAATTCAATCTAATTCTGGCTTTCCGTAACCCCGGCTTCCTTGATCGCCTGCGCCCACTTGCGGATTTCACGCGGCAGGTATTCCGCGAAGTGCCTGGGTGTTGACGGTGTCGGGTCGAACGCCTGCGACTGCAAATGCTTCAGCACATCCGTGCTTTCCAGCGCCGCGGCGATCTGGCGATTCAGCGCATTAACGATGGCGGCGGGTGTCGCGCGCGGCGCGAGCACGCCGTACCAGGTGCCCGCCTCATAACCCGCGACGCCGGATTCGGCTAGGGTCGGCAGCGCCGGCATCAGCGGCGTGCGTTTTTCGCTGGATACACCCAGCGCGCGCAAGCGGCCCGCCTTGATCTGCGGCATGGCCGGGCCCAGCGGCAGAAAAGTCGTCGGCACTTCACCGGCGAGCACTGCGGTCATCGCCGGATTCGATCCCTTGTAGGGCACATGGGTCATGCGCGCACCGGACATGCTTATGAATAACGCCGCCGCCAGATGGGTAATGCCGCCGGCGCTGCTCGACGCATAGTTGAATTTGCCGGGATTGGCTTTTACCACGGCTAAAAATTCCTTCAGGGAATTCGCCGGGAAGCCGGGATGCGAAACCAGCACCAGCGGCTGCGAAGCCACCAGGCTGACGGCTTCAAAGTCCTTGATCGAATCGTACGGCAGCTTTTTGTAAAACGCCGCGCTGATCGCGAACGAGGCGGTTGCGAGTAGCACGGTGTGACCGTCGGGGGCGGCAGTGGCCGCGATGTGCGACCCCAGGGTGCCTGCCGCGCCGGGCCTGTTGTCGATGAGGAAGGTCTCGCCGAAATTCTCCGAGAGTTTTTGTCCCAGCGCGCGCCCGACCACATCGGTGCCGCCACCCGGCGGAAACGGAATGATGAAGCGCACCGGGCGCACGGGGTAGGCGCGAGGCGTGTCCGCGCCGAGCGCAGCATCGCAGCGCATGGCCGCGAATAACATCACGATGAGGGTGGTGTATCGTTTGATCGAATTACCCATGACGCGACCTCAAACCGAAAAAAGTCAGTTCACTCTAATCTTTGCGGCCTTGACTACTTTTTCCATCACTTCAAGTTCCGCCTTGATATGCCGTGCGAACTCGCGCGGCGCCCTGAGCGTAATCTCCAGCCCTTCGCGCTGAATGGCTTCACGCACGTCGGCTTGTTGCAATATCACAACGCTGGTGCGGTGCAGTTTATCGACAATGGCCGCGGGGGTCTGGGTGCGCACCATCAACCCGTACCACGAAGTGATTTCGAAGCCGTCGTAGCCGGATTCCGCCACGGTTGGAATGTCCTGCGCGACGGCGGCGCGCTTGGGGCCGGTGACAGCGAGCGCGCGCAAACGGCCGGTTTTCACGTGTTGCAGCAGCGCCGGCAGACTGCCGAACATCACCGGCACCTCGTTGCCGAGCAGCGCCACCGAAGCCGGCCCGCCACCCTTGTACGGCACATGATTCAGATCAATGCCGGCGCGCATCTTGAACAACTCGGCGGCCAGATGTTGCGGCGTGCCGATGCCGGTGGAGGCGTAGTTCATTTTTCCCGGTTGCGCCTTGGCCAGTTCAACAAAATCCCGCACGCTTTGCGCCTTCACCGACGCGTGTACCGTCAGCATGTATTGCGCGGTGGTCATCAGTACCACCGGTTCCAGCTCGCGCTCGGCATTGACCGCGACTTTGTATAACAGCGGCGTGGAGGTGATGGAACTACTCACCACCAGCAATACGGTGTGACCGTCGGGGTTGGAGCGCGCGACGATCTCGGTGGCGATGGCGCCGCCCGCGCCGCCGCGATTGTCGATCACCCAGGGTTGACCGAGCGCCGACAGAAAGCGCGGCGCGAGGATACGTGCCATGGTGTCGGTGGCGCCGCCCGGCGGAAAGCCCACCACGAAACGCACCGGGCGTTCAGGGTATTGCAGCGGTTGCGCCACGAGCGGCGCCGCCATGCAGAAGGCGATGATAAGCGCACCAGTCGCTGCACGTGCCGTTGATTTGTGCGCTACCGAAATCACGCCGTCAGTTGCCGCACAACGGTTTCGACGTAGCCTTCAGTCAGCTTCTGCATCTGCGCCACGCTTAACTGGCTGACAGGGTGCGGCAGTTCAATGTAGGGATGGCCCTCCATGCCCTTGCTGCGAAACTGGTATTCGCAGGCATTACGAAACGCACGCGTTAACACCACGGTGGCGGGGATGCCGCGTTTTTCAAGTTCGATGGCGTCGTGCACACTGCACAACGTGCAAGAGCCTCATCCACCCAGGCCCGCGATGGCGATTTGCGCCTCCTTCGCCATGGCGTCGAGCAAGGCCTCGCTCGCGGGCCTGGTGTAATGCTCCTTGCGCATGACGATGACGCGCGCCGCGCCGTAACGTTCAATCAGTAGGTCTCCGATGGTCTTGAAAATCACATCGGCCTGCTCCTTGGTGTTGTCGAGCATGCCGATCACCTTGCCGGCGAGGCTGGCCGGGCGTTTCGCCAGCGGAATGATTTCGCGCCGCGGAATGTAGGTCGGGTCGATGAATCCAAGCTCACTCATGGTGTGTGCTCCTATGTTGCATCAAACATCGTATTTGCCGTGTACGCCGAAGCTGCCGCCGCCCCAGCCGAAGCACACCGCGGTCTGTGGGCCATTGCCGCCGGCGATAATCAGGTGCAGATCGTTCGGATTCTTGATGGCGCGCACGAACACCTCGTCGTTATCGACATCGTAGCCGCACTGTTCGCCGCGTCCACGCCGCCACTGACCGCCGCCGC
>CAMDDY010000075.1 GCA_945893125.1 Bordetella parapertussis | reverse complement strand
TCGAAAAATCCGCGATTGACTGTCTGAGACCCCATCAGGCAAATATCCGTATCATTCAGGCTACGGCGAAAAAACTCGGCTTGCCGATGGAAAAAGTCATCACCACGGTGGATAAACATGCCAACACCTCGGCGGCTTCGGTGCCTCTGGCGCTGGATACCGCTGTGCGCGATGGGCGTGTGCGTGCCGGACAGTTGGTGATGCTCGAAGGCGTGGGCGGCGGATTCACTTGGGGTGCGGTACTCGTTAGAATGTAAGCACTGGTTTTTAAAATATAAATAATCATGAAATTAGCGCTGGTATTCCCCGGACAAGGCTCGCAGTCGGTAGCCATGATGCAACCCTTTGCCGAGTCGCAAGCCGTCAAGGAGACTTTTGCGGAGGCCTCTGATGTGCTTAATCAAGACCTCTGGAAGCTGGTGGCCGAAGGTCCCGCCGACCAGTTAAGCGCCACGGTGAACACACAGCCGGTGATGCTCACGGCGGCGGTCGCGGTGTATCGCGCGTGGCAAGCGGCGGGTGGGCCCGCGCCCACGATGGTCGCCGGGCACAGCCTCGGTGAATATTCCGCGCTGGTGGTGGCGGGCGTGATTGCCTTTCGGGATGCCGTGCCGCTGGTGCGGTTTCGCGCGCAGGCGATGCAGGAAGCCGTGCCCATCGGTACCGGCGCGATGGCGGCGATTTTGGGTTTGGACGACGACGCCGTGCGCGCGGCATGCGCGGCGTCTTCGGATGCGCAGCGCTTTGAGGTGGTCGAAGCCGTCAATTTTAATGCCCCCAGTCAAGTGGTTATCGCCGGCAGCAAGGCGGCGGTGGAACGCGGCGCGGCGGCGTGCAAAGCCCGGGGTGCGAAACGCGCGTTGATGCTGCCGGTGAGCGCGCCGTTTCATTCGTCACTGCTGAAACCGGCGGCGCAACGTCTGGCGGACTATATGAGGAACGTGACGTTTAACGCGCCGGCGATACCGGTGGTCAATAACGTGGATGTCGCAGTGGTGAACGATCCCGCCGCGATCAAGGCGGCTCTGTCGCGCCAGGCGTGTAGCCCGGTGCGCTGGGTGGAAGTGGTCAAATATTTGGCGAGCGCGGGTGTGACGCATGTGGCGGAGTGCGGCCCCGGCAAGGTACTGGCGGGCATGACCGGGCGCATTGATAAAACCCTGCAAGGTTTCGCGATCACCGATCCGGCATCGCTGGTTTTGGCCTTGGAGGCGGTGAAATGAGCGTCATGGGTGTTCTCGGCGGCAAAGTGGCGCTGGTCACCGGAGCGTCGCGCGGCATCGGTCGGGCCATTGCCGTGGAACTGGGTAAGGCCGGGGCCATCGTGGCGGGCACGGCGACCTCAGCCGCTGGCGCAGAGGCGATATCGCAGACATTCACCGAAGCGGGCATTCAAGGCGCGGGCGTTGCCTTGAATGTCAACGACGCGGCGCAAGTGGATGCGGTGCTGGCGCATATCAATCAGCACTTCGGCGAGATTGCCATTCTGGTCAACAATGCCGGCGTCACGCGCGACAATTTGCTGCTGCGCATGAAAGAAGACGAGTGGGACGATATTCTCGATACCAATTTGAAATCGGTCTACCGGCTGTCAAAAGCGGTGCTGCGCGGCATGATGAAAGCGCGTGCCGGACGCATTATCAACATCGGCTCGGTGGTAGGGGCCACTGGTAACGCCGGTCAGGCCAATTATGCGGCGGCCAAGGCCGGAATGATCGGCTTTTCCAAATCGCTGGCACGTGAGATCGGCAGCCGCAACATCACCGTCAACTGCGTGGCGCCCGGCTTTATCGATACCGATATGACGCGCAACCTAAGCGACGATCAGCGTAAAGCGCTGCTCGGTCAGATACCCCTTGGGCGGCTGGGTGAGGCTGCGGACGTGGCCGCCGCCGTGGTGTTTTTGGCGTCGCCGGGCGCGGGCTACATCACCGGCACAACGCTGCACGTGAACGGCGGCATGTATATGGCGTGAAAGCGCTCATGTGATTTATGTAAGTGTTTGTTTTTATGATGATTTTTGATCTTGAAATGATGGTAAAATGCGCGCCTTGGTTGATTTGCCCGCGCGGGTAATTCGAGTTTCGCGGCAAGTAGTGCGGTCAGCCAAACAATAGAATATTCACAAGTAAGGGGAATGCAATGGAAAATGTCGAGCAGCGCGTCAAAAAGATTGTTGCCGAACAACTGGGCGTCAATGAAGCTGACGTCAAGAACGAATCATCGTTCGTGAACGATCTGGGCGCCGATTCGCTCGATACCGTTGAACTGGTGATGGCTCTTGAAGAGGAATTCGAAACCGAGATTCCCGACGAGGATGCTGAAAAAATCACCACGGTTCAACAAGCAATCGACTACGTAACCTCGCACGCCAAGGCCTGATAACCATCGGAAACACCGGCGGTTGGCCCTTGGCCGCCGCTGGTAAATCATAATAACCCTACGCGCCGGCTTTCGCCGGCAGCTTGCTTACCTCTCACGCCATGCCTCGATCCTCCACGCGCAGAGTTGTCGTTACTGGGCTGGGCATTGTTTCGCCCGTGGGTATCGGTATTACCGAGGCTTGGGGCAACATTACAGCGGGCCAATCGGGCATCGCGCGTATTTCGCGCTTTGACCCCGCCATCTACGCTTCGCACATTGCGGGCGAGGTGAAGCATTTTGAAGTGTCCCAATGGCTCAATGCCAAGGAAGCGCGCCGCTTCGATACGTTTATTCATTACGGGTTGGCGGCCGGCATGGATGCGATCAAGGATGCGGGTCTCGACCTTGAACGCGAAAACCGCGAAATGATCGGCGTGTGCATTGGCTCGGGTATCGGCGGCTTGCCGCTGATCGAAGACACGCACAATGCCATGCTCGCGGGCGGTCCGCGCAAAATCACGCCGTTCTTTGTGCCGGGATCGATCATCAACATGATCTCCGGACAGCTCTCCATCATGTACCAGCTGCAGGGGCCAAATCTCGCGGTGGTTACCGCATGCACTACGGCTAATCACAGCATTGGCGAAGCAGGGCGGCTGATTGAATACGGCGACGCCGACGTGATGATCGCGGGCGGCGCGGAATCCTGCATTTCCCAATTGGGCGTGGGCGGATTCGCGGCGGCACGCGCGTTGTCCACGCGTAACGACGATCCGCGGGCCGCCAGCCGTCCGTGGGACAAGGACCGCGACGGGTTTGTCATAGGTGAAGGCGCCGGGGTGCTGGTGCTCGAAGAATACGAACACGCCAGGGCGCGCGGCGCGCGCATTTATTGCGAACTCGCGGGCTACGGCATGAGCGCCGACGCGCATCACATTACCGCGCCGGCCGAAGACGGCTCGGGTGCGGTGCGCTGCATGGCCAACACGCTGCGCAACGCCAATCTGAATCTCGATCAGGTCGATTACATCAACGCGCACGGCACGTCCACGCCGCTGGGCGACGTTGCCGAAACCGGCGCGGTCAAGCGCTGTTTTGGCGAGCATGCGAAAAAACTTGCCGTGAGCTCCACCAAATCGATGACCGGGCATTTGCTGGGCGCCGCCGGCGGCATCGAGGCGGTATTTTCGGTGCTGGCGATACGCGATCAGGTTGCGCCGCCGACCATCAATCTGCAAAATCCGGATCCGCTGTGCGATCTGGATTACGTGCCGAACACTGCGCGCCGGATGAAAATCGATGTCGCGTTGTCGAATTCCTTCGGCTTCGGCGGTACCAACGGCAGCCTCGTTTTCCGCAAGCTCTGAACGCAGCGCCGTTTATCACCTTCCGGCCATGATGCTTGTTAACGGCGCGCCGGCTGATTCCCTCCCCGTAACCGATCGCGGCCTCGCCTATGGCGACGGCGTGTTTCGCACGTTGCGCGCCGTGCGGGGGCAGCCGCAGCACTGGCCGCGACACTATGCCAAATTGCATAACGACTGCGGTGCGCTGCGTCTGCCGTGCCCGGCGGAATCCGGCCTGTTGGCCGATGTACGATTGGCCACGGCCGGATACCCGCACGCCACCGTCAAGATCATGGTGACCCGCGGCAGCGGTCCCAGAGGGTACGCGCCGCCGCCGCCCGGTGTGCCCACGCGGATTGTCATGGCTGAACCGAGCGCGCCGCCGCCGCGACACGAACACGGCATCATCGTTCGCCTGTGCCGCCTGAGACTGGCACATCAACCCGCGCTGGCGGGCATTAAACATTTAAACCGCCTGGAAAACGTGCTTGCGCGCGCGGAGTGGAGCGACAGCGCCGTTGCCGAAGGCCTGTTGCTGGATCAGGAAGGCTTCGCCATCGGCGGCACCATGAGCAACCTGTTTATCATCGAAGCGGGTGTTTTGATCACGCCCGATTTATCGCGCTGCGGAGTCGCGGGTGTGACGCGTGAGCGGGTCATCGATCTGGCGAAACAGGCAGGCACGGTCTGCCGCGTGGAAGCGATACCGTACAAACGCGTGCTGGATGCCGATGGGGCATTGCTGCTGAACAGTCTGATCGGGCTATGGCCCATTGCAAAACTGGAGGCTCGCGCGTGGGCGCCTGGTGTGCTGGCGCGAGATATCGCGCAAGCGCTGGAGGCAGCCGATGCTGCGCGCGATTAAGTGGCTGCTTATGCTGCTGGTGGCGTTTGCCGCGTTCGCGGCCGGCAGTATTTTATATTACGAAAAACAGGCGCTGACCTTCGCGCCGGCGCCGCTCACATTTGACCTGAAATCCGGCAGCAGCCTGCGCACCGTATCGCGCGAGCTGTCGGCCGCAGGCGTCATCGGCGAACCCTTGTTGTTTGAAATCATCGGCAGGCTGCACGGCAATGCGCCGCACATCAAGGCCGGCAATTACGAATTCGAGTCGCCGACCACGCCGTTGAAAGTGCTGCAAAAAATCACCCGTGGCGACGCGACGCAGGTGGCAATACGCTTCATCGACGGTTGGACGTTCCGGCAACTGCGCGAAGCGCTGGACACGCACGACGCGGTCAAACATGACACGCAGGGCATGAGTCACGAGGCCGTTGCACGCAAGCTCGGCATCGCCGATGCGCAGGCCGAAGGCTGGTTTTTCCCGGACAGTTACCATTTCAGCCGCGGCGCCAGCGATCTGGCGATCCTGCGGCGCGCCCACCGTCTCATGCAGACCCACCTGAACGCGCAGTGGACCAAGCGCGCGGCGAATCACCCGCTGGCGACACCGTACGAGGCGCTGATACTGGCGTCCATTGTTGAAAAAGAAACCGGCAAGGCGAGTGATCGCGAGATGGTGGCGTCGGTGTTCGTTAACCGGCTGCGCATCAATATGCGCCTGCAAACCGATCCGACGGTGATTTACGGCATGGGCGAGGCGTTTGACGGCAACCTGCGGCGGCGCGACTTGCAGGCCGATACGCCGTGGAACACCTACACCCGGGGCGGGCTGCCGCCCACGCCGATAGCGATGCCGGGCTTGGCGTCGATACAAGCGGCGCTGAACCCCGCCGACAGTAAAATGCTGTATTTTGTGGCGCGTGGCGACGGCAGTTCGCAGTTTTCACGCAATCTCGACGAACACAATGCCGCCGTGAATAAATACATACGCGGACGAAAATGACCACAGGCGTTGCAGGAAAATTCATCACGCTCGAAGGCATGGACGGCGCCGGGAAGAGCACCCACCTCTCATGGCTGCCGGCGTTTCTGCAGGCGCGCGGCGTCACGGTGTGCCTGACACGCGAGCCGGGCGGCACACCGCTGGGTGAAGAATTGCGCAAACTAATGCTGGATAAAAACCAGAAGCTGCACGCCGATACCGAAGCGCTGCTGATGTTTGCCGCGCGGCGCGAGCATCTGGACAAGGTGATTTTGCCTGCCCTGCGGTCCGGCACGTGGGTGGTGTGTGACCGCTTTACCGATGCCACATTTGCCTACCAATCGGGCGGCAGCGGGCTGCCGTGGGAGCGCATCGCCGCGCTCGAAAGCTGGGTGCAGGGCGCGTTGCAGCCGGACCTGACGCTGTACTTTGACGTGCCCGCCAAGGTAGGAAAAGCGCGCACCAACGCCGCGCGCGAGCCGGATCGTTTCGAGCTGGAAGGGCGCTTGTTTTTTGACCGCGTGCGTGCCGCCTATCTGCGCCGCGCCCGCGAAAGCGCCGGCAGAATGCACATCATCGACGGCACCGATACCCTCGATAATGTCAGGAAGTCAGTTGAGAATATTATTGTAAGTAATTGTTTCAAATGACTTATTTTTCATGGCATAAACAGGATTATCAAAAGCTCGCGCAGCGCGCCGGGCGTTTGCCGCACGCGTTGCTGATCAAGGGCGCCGCCGGTATTGGCAAGCGTGCGTTCGCCGGCGCGCTGGCGCAGGGACTCCTGTGCGAGCAAGCCGCTGCGCCGCTGATGGCCTGCGGCAAGTGCGAAGCCTGCCATTGGTTCGACACCGGCAATCACCCCGATTTCAGGTTGTTGCAGCCCGAGGCCGCCGAAGTCACGGCCGAGGACGCCGAGCCGTCGGACAAAAAGAAAAAGCGCGATATTTCGGTGGCCCAGGTGCGCGCGCTGGAAGATTTTGTCCACATCAGTGCGCATCGCAACGGTGCGAAAGTGGTGCTGATCCAACCCGCCGAGGCGATGAACGTCAACGCCGCCAATGCCTTGTTGAAAAGCCTTGAAGAGCCGCCGCCGGAAACCTATTTCGTGCTGGTCTCCGACCGCCCGCAACTGCTGCCGGCGACGATACGCAGCCGTTGTCAGCAACTCGCGCTGAGTCCTGCGTCGCGTAAAGATGCCGCAGATTGGCTGGCTCAAAATGGCGCCGCCCAACCGCAACTCGCACTGGCGCAGGCCGGCGGCGCGCCGGTGCTGGCGGCGGAACTGGACACGGACGACTATTGGGCCAGCCGCAAGCAATTTTTCGACGGTTTGTCGTCGCGTGCTTTCGATCCGCTCGCGCTGGCGGAAAAATTTGCCACGCACCCGATACCGCAGTTGATCAATTGGCTGCAACGCTGGACGTATGACGTCGCGAGTTTATGTTTCCAGCAGCGCGTGCGTTACAACCCGGATTTTGAAGATGTTTTAACGCTCACCGCGAATCGCGCGAACGCACTGGAAATACTGCGTTTTCATCGCGAATTGGTGCGCTTTCAGCGCATCGTCAACCACCCGCTGAATGCGCGTTTGCTGATCGAAGACCTGATGCTGCGCTACGGCAGGGTTACACACGCGGGACGCGGCTGACATGTTGATCGATTCCCACTGTCATCTCGATTTTCCCGAACTCGCCGCCCGGCACGACGAGATTTTCGCCTTGATGCGCGACAATCAGGTCGAGCGCGCGCTGTGCGTCAGCGTGAATCTCGACGACTTTCCCAAGGTGCTGGCATTGGCCGAAGCCCATGCGCATCTGTATGCCTCGGTGGGCGTGCATCCCGATTATCCCGATGTGACCGAACCTTCGGTCGAAGAACTTGTCAGATTGGCCGCACATCCGAAAATCGTGGCGATAGGCGAAACCGGTCTTGATTATTTCCGCTTGACCGGCGATCTGGAGTGGCAACGGCAGCGCTTTCGCACGCATATACGCGCGGCTCGGCAGTGCGGCAAACCGCTGATTATTCACACGCGTTCGGCGGCGGACGACACCATCCGCTTGATGCAGGAAGAGGGCGCGGCCGAGGCGGGCGGAGTGATGCATTGTTTTACCGAATCGTGGGAAGTGGCGCAGGCGGCGTTGGCGATGGGGTTTTATATTTCGTTTTCCGGCATCGTCACGTTCAAGAATGCAAAGGCGCTGAAGGAAGTGGCGCAGAAAGTGCCGCTGGATCGTATGTTGATCGAAACCGATGCACCGTATCTCGCACCGGCGCCGTTTCGCGGCAAGACCAATGAGCCGGGGCTGGTGCGTTACGTGGCGGAAGAAATCGCGCGGCTGCGCGGCTGCACTGCGGCGGACATCGCCGAGGCGACCACGAGCAATTGTCTTAACTTATTTAACATGGCGAGACCGTAATGAAAAATCTGTATAAGATTTTGTTTTTATTGATATTTATGGCATCCAATTATGGGGCGCGTGCCGACAGCTACGCAGACATGCTAAAAGCCGTGCGCATGAACTACGGCAGCGACGTGGTGGCGTTGTTAAAAAAAGGCGTCGACGTCAACACGGCGACGAATGAGGGCGAAACCCTGCTCATGCTGGCATCGAAGGAAGGCCACGTGAGCATCGTCAAAACGCTGCTCTCGGCCAAAGCACGGGTCGCGGCGCGCAACACGTTTGGTGAAACGGCGTTGATGCTGGCTGCGCTGCGCGGCCACATGGACGTGGTCAAGCTGCTGATGGCCGAGGGCGCCGCCGTGGATCACGAAGGCTGGACGCCGCTGATGTATGCCACCGCGAAAAACCACGTGGACATCATGAAGCTGCTGCTCGCCAAGGGCGCAAAAGTGGATGCCATTGCGGCCAACGGCACCACCGCACTGATGATGGCCGCACGCGAAGGCCAACTGCCGGCGCTGTTGTTGCTGATGGAAAACGGCGCCAATGTGAGCCACAAGTCCGTTGACGGTTACTCCGCGCTGGCCATCGCCAAGCAGCGCGAACAGAATGAAATAGCCCGCATTCTGACGAAGGCAGGGGCGAAGGAATAGCGGCCACCGACGCAGTGATCGATGCCGGACGGCGGTGCGGGTAGTTCGCGCCAAGCCTCTGTATTCGTGATAATTTTTCAGTATATGGACTGGAGCGCGCAGAACAGCGCGCGGCTTTCCATTGTGTCGCCGTCGCGAGTAGAATCCGCTTATCGCACCGCTACGGAGACATAAAAATGCCCCAAATCGCATCGTACGAAGACGTAAAAGCTGAAAAAAAATCGCGTGATATTCCCGGCGGCGGCACGGCTTGGCGTACTGGATTTATCACGCCACCCGAAGGTGTGGTGGATCATCCGGTGGCGTTTCTCGCCGAAGGCACGCCGCATCGTGTGATCCATCCGCATTTTCATGAAGTCGATCAGTTTCAGGTCATCGTCAGCGGTGGCGGCGTCATCGGAAAACATCCGTTGTCGCTGAACGCGGTGCATTTTTCACGCGCGCATACGCCCTACGGCCCGCTCACCGGCGACGACAGCGGCGTGGGCTTTTTGACGCTACGCGCGCATTGGGATCCGGGCGCGCAATATATTCCGGCGGCAAAAGAAAAACTGGTGTCGGTGCCCAATCGCAAGCCGTGGCAGGTGACCGAAGCGCCGAAGTTTGAAGGCGCAGCGGTCGTTAACGTGCATACCTTCAGTCAAATCAAGGATGAGCGCGGCTTAGCGGCCTATTCGCTGAAACTCGCGCCGGGTGCGCAGACCGCAGGCCCCGATGCATCGAAGGGTAACGGCCAATACATCATCGTGACCAAGGGCAGTTTGAATTACCAGGGCAAGGAATACAAAGCGATCTCGATTGGTTTTACCAAGCCCGACGAAGGTTATTTCCCCATCGTCGCCGGCCCGGAAGGCGTGGAAGCGCTGGTGCTGAATTTCCCGCGTCTTGAAACGGCGAAGGCGATAGTGCCGGAAGCTTCCAAGTCGAAAGAATTGCGCGTCTGGCAATGTTTGTTGTGCTCGTTCTCGTATGATGAAGCGCTAGGCATGCCGCACGACGGCATCGTCGCCGGTACGCGTTGGGAGGATGTGCCCGAGGATTGGATCTGCCCGGATTGCGGCACCAGCAAAGGGGATTTCGAGATGGTGGTGGTGGCGTGAGCCTGATGTAGCCACGGCGTTTTTACAACCATGAAGGGCCGCGTGATGCGGCCCTTTGTTTTTTTGGTGGCGTTTGCCGCGATCTAATTTGCACCGAGGCGCGTGGTGTCCAGCAACGGCGCAATCGATCGTTGATGTTCCAGATTCGCAACCAGCGCCACCAATTGCTCACGCGCCGGCCCACTGAGTAAGTCGCCGGTGAGTGCGGAGAATTTTTCCCGCGCCTGTACCCAGCCGGTATCCGCCGCGTCATCCGCCAGGCTGCGGCGCTGTTCCGCGATCACGGTCTTGCCGCTTTTCAAGGTGGCGGTTATGCGGCAGCAGCGCGTTTCCGGCGCTAGATCCGCGAATTCATCGGGCATCTCCAGTTTGCATTTACTCATCAGCGCCAGCACGTCGCTGTCTTTGTAGCGACCGGTGTCCATCATTTTGGGGGTGATGGTGCCGTCGATCATCGCCATCGCCACGGTGCAGGGCAGGGAGTGATCGGCTGTTTCGCGGGTTTCGGGTTTCCAGATTTCCGGCAGATCCATCCAGCGCGCGAAGGCCTGGCGTATGGATTCTATTTTGAGCGCCGTGATGTCGGCGAGATTCACCATCGTGCGCAGCTTCTGCGCGGTAAACACCGGCACCTGACAATTAAAACGCGTGGGGAATGATTTGATCATGGTCTGTTGCACGGCGAACGTGTGGTCTTCAAATCTCTTTGGGATCGGCAGCGTAAAAGTTTTGCCATCCATGAGTTGATTCCAGAATCCATACTTGCCTTCGAATATGCCTTCCGGGCCGGTCATGCCTTCGCGCGCCATATAAGCCGCGTTAACGCCGGCGCGCGCGCCTTGAGGCCCGGCCATGCCTTTCCACATCGACAACGTGCCGGTGCGGGTTTGATTGAGTGCGATGTTCGGCGCCACCGCCAGTGAAATCGCGTGCACCATCTTCTCCGGAGGCAACCCCAGCAGCCGCGCGCAGCCCAGCGCCGCGCCGAGCGCGACCACCGGCGTTTGATCCCAGCCGTGATGGTTGTACGGCACCACTTCGACAAAGCGGCATTGCACTTCGTAAATAATCGCCAGCGCCAGCAGAAAATCCTTGCCGCTCAATTGTTCGGCTTCGGCCACGGCGAGGATGGCGGGCAGCGCATCCGCCGGGTGACTGACCGCGGACATGACGTAGCTGTCGCTCATGTCGAGATTGCGCACCATTGCTGAATTTACAAAGGCCGCCATGTCCGGCGTGGTGTTGGCGAGCGAACCGAAAATACGCGCCGCCGGTCCGCCGGCCACCGGCTGTGCGAGCTTGCGCGCGATGCGCACCGGCTCCAGTTCATAGGCAGCAAGACTCACGGCAATCGTACTGAGGATGCGCGCTTTCGCGGCTTCAATGGCTTTCGCGCCCAGGTCTTCATAACTAAGACCGGTGGCAAAGGTAGTCAGGGATTGCGTGGTGATATCCATAAAGTTTTGTTGTGACTGGATGTTTTTAAATACTAAAATTTAAAGAGATTGATGGATCAATCCAATCTCAAAGCGGACACCTTTACGGCTCGCGCGTACTTGTCGAATTCCGTACGTATCAGCGCGGCAAATTCATCGGGACTGCTACCCACCGGGTCTGCGCCTTGTGTCTCGAATTGCTGCCTGATGTCCGCGCCACGCACCACGCTCACCATGGCCTGATTCAGGCGCGTGACAAATTGCATCGGCGTTTTTGCCGGTGCGAGCAAACCCACCCAGGTGCTGATCTCGTAGCCCGGCGCGCCGGATTCGCTGATGGTGGGCACATGGGGCAGTTGCGGCGAACGCTTGGCGCTGGCTATGCCCAGCAGCCGCAGGCGCTCTGCTTTGATGTGCTGCAGTACCGGCGGCATGGTGCTGAAGGTTAGCGCGACATGTCCGCCCAGCACATCGGTGAGTCCCTGCGGTGAGCCTTTGTACGGCACGTGCGTGATGTTCACGCCGGCCATGCTCTTGAAGAGTTCCATTGCCAGATGAATCACGCTGCCGTTGCCCGCCGATGCGTAGTCGAGTTTTCCGGGCTGCGCCCTGGCGAACGTGACCAATTCACTGTCGGTCTTGTAGGGACGCGAGGGATGCGTCACCAGCAGTGAATGGCCGATGGAAATCAATCCCGCCGGCGTGAAATTATTGAACGGGTGATACAGCGCCTGCTTCTGCAAATGCGGCAGGATCACCAGCGGGCTCGGGTTGCTGACAAAAAACGTGTAGCCGTCCGCCGGCGCCTTGGCGGCGAGTTCGGCGCCGATGAGCCCGCCCGCGCCGCCGCGATTGTCGATCACCAGCGCTTGTCCAAGCAGGCTCGACATGCCCGGCGCGATCATCCGTGCCACCAGATCGGGCGCGCCGCCGGCGGGGACGGCGATGATCAGGCGCACGGGTTTAACGGGATAGGCATGTGCCGCGCCGGGAGGCGATTGCGCTGCCGGCAGTGACGGCAGCATGATGATCAGTGCAATGGTGAGTGTAATGGTATGGCGGTTAATCAACATGTGCGAGGAACTTCGTCAAAAGGCAGGGTAATTCTCGCATGGATTTCGTACGATTCGCAGTTCATATTGCGATGTGTTGAGTGGCAAAGTCGAGCCGCGCATGATGTAATGTCCGTGGAAAAATGCATCGCGAAAAAGAGCATGAGCGACTACAACAAGACTATCCGGCAACCCCACAAACGCAGCGCCCTCATCGCGGGCGGTGGCGCACAAGGCGGGCGCATAGCCGCAGGGTTGCTGGCTTTCACCGCGCTGTGCGGTACTGCGGTCGCGCAGACCGCAACGACGGCTTACCCGGTGAAACCGGTACGCATCATCAACCCGTTCAGTCCGGGCGGATCACTGGATCTGGTGGCGCGCTTGCTTGCGAAGTCATTGACTGGTGATCTCGGTCAGCAATTCATCGTTGAAAACCGGCCTGGCGCCGGGGGCACTATCGGCGTTGATCTGGTGGCGAAGTCGCCCGCCGATGGTTACACGTTGCTGATTGTTCAAAGCAGTATCACGGTCAATCCGAGTTTGCAGCGAAAAGTACCGTACGATCCGGTGAAAGATTTCGAGCCGATATCGAAAGTGTCGTCGTATATGTTTTTCGTGGTGGCGCATCCGTCGTTGACGGCGCGTTCGGTGAAAGATTTGATAGCACTGGCGAAATCAAGGCCAGGGCAGATTAACTATGCTTCGGTCGGCGTGGGCAGCGGCACCCATCTTGCCGGTGAATTGTTTGGACACATGGCGGGCGTGAAGCTGACGCATATCCCGTACAAAGGCACCGGTCAGGTGCTGCCGGATTTACTCGGCGGGCAGGTGGCGTTGACCTTCGGCAGCACCAGCGTGGTGCCGCATGTCAAATCCGGCAAGCTGATTGCGCTGGCCGTCACGGGGGCCAGGCGCGCGCCTGTGTTGCCCCGTACGCCGACGGTGGATGAGTCGGGACTAAAAGGCTACGAAGTGACCGCGTGGAACGCTTTGTTTGCGCCGGCGGGCACGCCGCAGGCAATCGTTAATCGCCTGAACGAACTGACGCGCAAAAATATTGCGCTGACCGAAGCAAAGTCGGTGATGGATGCACAGGGTTTGGATGGCGACACCGGTACGCCCGCTGAACTAGGCAACCTGGTGAAAAGCGAATTGGTGAAGTGGGCGGGCGTGATCAAAATGGCAGGCATAAAAGCGGAGTAAGCATCGTGTCGAATGTTTTAAATAATTCAATAAAAACAAATAGTTACGATAAAACCACCGAACGGCTGGTGGCGTTTGCCGAACGCGCGTCGTTCGACACGTTACCTGCGGATGTGGTGCATGCCTGCAAGCTGCGCGTGATCGACACCTTCGGATCCGCACTTGGCGCGTTTGACAATCCGACCAGCGTGATGACGCATGCGGTCGCCGCGCGCAGCCGTACGGATCATCCGGCCACGGTGTGGGGTAGTTCGATCAAAACCACGCCTGAAAACGCGGCATTCGCCAACGGTGTGATGACGCGGTTGCTCGATATCAGCGATACCTATCTCGGCAAAAGCCGCGGACACCCGAGTGATATGAACAGCGGCATTATCGCCGTGGCGGAAAGCGTACACGCGGACGGCAAATCGCTGATCAATGCGATCACGCTTGCGTACGATGTGTATTGCAGCTTTTGCGACGCGATTGATGTTAATGCCAAAGGCTGGGATCAGCCGGTGTACGGCGTGCTGGGATGTGTGCTCGGCGTGGGCAAGCTGCTTAATCTGAATCACGATCAACTGGCGAATGCGGTGTCGCTGGCGCTTGCGCCCAACATGGCGTTGGCGCAGGCGCGCCGCGGTCACTTGTCGAACTGGAAAGGTTGCGCGGGCGCCAACGCCTCGCGCAACGCGGTGTTTGCCGCGTTGCTGGCCAAGGATGGCTTCACCGGGCCGACAGCGGTGTTCGAGGGCGACGGCGGATTGTGGCAAGTGATCGGCCATCATGACTGGCCGCTGCCGGAAAAAACACACTTGATCACCGAGACGCACATGAAGTGTCTGCCGATTTGTTATCACGGGCAGGCATCGGTGTTTGCCGCACTCGAATTGCGCGGGCAATTTGCGCTGGGGGACGTAGAGAAAATTGTTGTAGATACCTACGGCGCCGCGGCAATGATGATGGGCGCCGATGCATCGCGCTGGGCGCCCGCCACGCGCGAGACCGCCGATCACAGCATGCCGTACGTGGTGGCCAGCGCGCTGATGGACGGCGCGGTAACCGATGCCTCGTTTTCGGATGCGCGCCTTGCGGATCGCGGATTAAACGCGCTGATGGCCAAGGTGAAAGTGCGCGAAGACCAGCGTTTGTCGGCGGCCTATCCCGAAGGCGCGCCCGGGCGCGTCACCGTGCGTACGCGCAATGGCGCGACGCA
>CAMDDY010000074.1 GCA_945893125.1 Bordetella parapertussis | reverse complement strand
ATCACCAAAAAAGACATCTCTGCCGCCATGCACTACCTCAACCATCGCCCCAGAAAATGCCTCGGCTTCAAAACACCCCACGAAGTCTTCTGGAAGAAGCTACACTCGCATCATAACGCGGTTGCACTTCAGACTTGAATCCGCCAAAGTGTTGGGCGCGGTAATGTTGCGTTAGCGCCACGGTAATTTACGCCCTTTTTTGCTCGAAAACCCAATGAAAACCCTGCTGCTCGTTGACGGATCGTCGTATCTCTATCGGGCGTTTCACGCCATGCCCGATCTGCGCAGCAAGCGCGGTGTGCCGACCGGCGCGGTCTACGGTGTGTTGAACATGCTGCGCCGGTTGCACAAGGATTATCCGTCGGCGCTGTCCGCCTGCGTGTTCGACGCCAAGGGCAAGACCTTCCGCGATGATGTTTACCCTGAATACAAGGCCAATCGTCCGCCGATGCCGGACGATTTGTCGTCGCAGATCGCGCCGCTGCACGCCGCGATAGCCGCGATGGGCTGGCCGTTGTTGATCGTCGAGGGCGTGGAGGCCGACGATGTGATCGGCACGCTGGCGCACGCAGGCGAACGCGCGGGCATGCAGGTGGTGATTTCCACCGGCGACAAGGACATCACGCAACTGGTGACGCCGCAGGTGATGCTGGTCAACACCATGACCAATGAAGTACTGGACGAAGCCGGTGTGGAAAAAAAATTCGGTGTCAAGCCGGATCGCATCATCGATTATCTGTCGCTGATCGGCGATACGGTGGATAACGTGCCGGGTGTGGCCAAGGTGGGGCCCAAGACGGCGGTGAAATGGCTCACGCAGTACGGCACGCTCGACAACGTAGTGGCGCACGCCAGCGATATTGGCGGGGTCGTCGGCGAGAACTTGCGCAAGGCGCTCGATTGGTTGCCGACCGCGCGCGGCTTGCTGACGATCAAATGCGACGTGCCGTTGCCGGTGACGCTGGAAGAACTCGATTTGAAGCCGCAGGACACGCCCAAGTTGCTGACGCTATTCGAGGACTTTGATTTCAAGTCCTGGCGCAGGGAGTTGTCGCCCGATGCCGCGCCGCCCGACGCCGTTGCCGCAACCCCATCAGCGCCGGTAGTGGAAGCGGTCGCTTATCAAGCCAACACCGAGCGTCGCTACGAATCCGTCATTACCGATGGCCAACTCGATGCGTGGCTCGACAAAATTCGCGCATCAAGCTTAACCGCAGTGGACACCGAAACCACCAGCCTCGATCCGTTCAAGGCGCGCCTGGTCGGCATTTCGCTTTCGGTAACGCCGGGCGAGGCGGCGTATATCCCCGTCGGCCATCAATATCCGGGCGCGGGCGATCAACTGGCACTCGACCTCGTGCTCGCCAAACTCAAACCGTGGCTGGAAGACGAGCGCGCGCCCAAGCTCGGCCAGCACATCAAGTACGACACGCACGTGTTCGCCAATCACGGTGTGACGTTACGCGGCGCAATCCACGACACGCTACTGCAATCGTACGTGCTCGAAAGCCACAAGCCGCACGACATGGATGATTTGGCCCAGAGACATTTATCAATAAAAACAATTACTTACGATGAATTAACCGGTAAGGGCGCATCGCGTATCGGCTTCGAGCAGGTGTCGATCGAGCAGGCCAGCGAATACGCGGCGGAGGATGCCGACATCACGTTGCAACTGCATCACGCGCTGTACCGCCAAGTCGCAGCCGACACAAAACTTTTGTACATATACCGCGATATCGAAATGCCCGCGATGCACGTGTTGCAATCGATGGAGCGCAACGGCGTGCTGCTCGACGTGAAGTTGCTCGCCGAACTGTCGCGCGAATTCGGCGCGAAGATGATCGAGGCCGAGGCCCGCGCGCATGCGCAGGCGGGCCAGCCGTTTAATCTGAGCTCGCCCAAGCAGATACAGGAAATCCTCTTCGACAAGCAAGGTCTGAAGCCGGTGAAAAAAACGCCGACGGGACAGCCGTCTACCGATGAAGATTCGCTGGAACAACTGGCACTCGATCATCCGCTGCCCAAATTGATACTCGAATATCGCGGCTTGGCGAAACTCAAATCCACCTACAGCGACAAGCTGCCGAGCATGATTAACCCGGACACCGGGCGTGTGCATACCAATTACGGGCAAGCGATTGCGGTTACCGGGCGCTTGTCGAGCAATGATCCGAATCTACAAAACATCCCGATCCGCACCGCTGAAGGCCGCCGTATCCGCGAGGCGTTTATCGCGCCGCCGGGCTGCGTGATTGTTTCCGCCGACTATTCGCAAATCGAGCTGCGCATCATGGCGCATATTTCGCAGGACGAAAGTTTATTGAAAGCGTTTGCCGCGGGTGAGGACATCCATCGCGCCACGGCGGCCGAAATTTTCGGCGCCACGCCCGCCGAGGTCAGCAGCGAGCAGCGGCGCTACGCCAAGGTGATTAACTTCGGCCTGATCTACGGCATGTCGGCGTTTGGCCTCGCGCGCCAACTCGGCCTTGAGCGCAGCGCGGCGGCGCAATACATGGAGCGCTATTTCGCGCGTTACCCCGGCGTCGATACCTACATGAAAGACACGCGCGAAATGGCGCGCAATCAGGGCTATGTCGAAACCGTGTTCGGACGGCGCCTGTGGCTGCCGGAAATCCGCAGCACCAATCAGGCGCGCCGCCAGGGCGCCGAGCGCGCGGCGATTAACGCGCCGATGCAGGGCACCGCCGCCGATCTCATTAAGCTCGCGATGATCGCGGTAAACCAATGGCTGGTGAACGGAAAGCTCGCGACCAAACTCATCATGCAGGTGCATGACGAGCTCGTTTTGGAAGTGCCCGAGAATGAACTCGACACCGTCAAGCAGCGCTTGCCGCAATTGATGAATGGCGTGGCTACACTATCCGTGCCGCTGGCGGTGGAGTTGGGGGTTGGGCTTAATTGGGACAAGGCGCATTAGTGCAATCCGCGGAGATGCCGTCCTGAACGGAATTGTCCCATGACCGTATTGAACTCGCAGATTCGTTCACAGATGCTGGGTGTATCGTGGCCTGCTGTCCCCAGCCAGCGCGGCGCACAGTTGCTGGCCATGCAGTACCAATTTGAGCAAACCCAATGGTGGCCGGCGGAGCGGTTAATCGAACGGCAACTGCGGCAGATACAGAGCCTGTTACGTCATGCGGCGGGCTACGTGCCTTTTTACCGCGAGCGGCTGGGCGCGGCGGGATTTGATCCGAAACAGAAACTGACCTTAAGCGCATTTCGTTCCTTGCCGCTGCTGACACGGCGGGACGTGCAGCGTGCAGGCGCGGCTTTGCACAGTACGGTGATACCGGCGGCGTATGGCAAAACCGCGGAGACGCGCACCTCCGGGTCCACGGGTGAGCCGGTGACAGTGCGGCGCACGCAGCTCGATCAAATGTTGTGGGAAGCGAACCTGTTGCGTGATCATCATTGGCATCAGCGGGATTTGTCGGGCAAGCTCGCGCTGATTCGTGCCGAAGTCAAATACGCTCAGCCGCCGCACGGTGTGCTTCAACCCAACTGGGGACGCGCCACCGATTTGTATCAGACCGGCCCCATGGCAATATTGGATTGCGCTACGGATATTCCGACCCAGGCAAAATGGATACTTCAGCAGAATCCCGATTACCTGTTGACCTATCCCAGCGTCCTGAAATCACTACTGGCTTGGTACTCGTCTCGGACGGAGCGGCCGAGCCGCTTGCGCGAAGTGCGTACTTTTGCCGAAACCCTGGACCCGTCGGTACGTGCCACGTGCCAAAAGGTGTTGGGCGTGCCCATAGTTGATGGCTATAGCTCCGAGGAAATGGGTTATATCGCACTGCAATGTCCGACCAGTGAGGCGCTGCATGTCATGTCGGAAAGCGTGCTGGTGGAAATCGTAGACGAGAACGGCCAGCCGTGTGCGCCGGGCGAGATCGGCCAGGTGGTGGTGACGACCTTGCATAACGTGGCAATGCCGTTGGTAAGATATGCTCTGGGCGATCATGCCGAAGCGGGCGCGCCGTGTCCGTGCGGACGCGGATTGCCCGCCATCGCGCGAGTGCTCGGCAAAATTCGCAACCTGGTCACCTTGCCGTCTGGCAAGCGATTCCGGCCACGCTTCATCGATGAGTTCGAGGCGTTTCCGATGGTGCGGCAATATCAACTGATTCAGCGCTCGCTTCAGGACGTCGAGGCAAGACTGGTGGTCGATGCGCCGCTGACCGCGGAAACAGAAACCCGCCTGCGCCAGGTGCTGCAAGGCGCTATCGGTTATCCGTTTCATATTTCACTGATCTATTTTTCAGGCGAATTGCCGCGCGGACCACGCGGCAAATTCGAGGAATTCGTATCGCGAGTGCCGGAATAGTCATGCCAGACACGAATGGAATCGCGGGCGGACTGGAACTCACCCGCATCATCAAGGAAATCGGCCGCGGCAAGAACGCCGCGCGCGATCTGAATTACGACGATGCACGCGCATTGTTCACAGCCATGCTGGCGAACGAGATTCCTGACCTGCAACTGGGCGCGATACTGATCGCGCTGCGCATCAAAGGCGAATCGCTGGAGGAACTCGCGGGTTTTCTGCAAGCCTGCGAAGCGTGTTATGCGCATTTAATCGCACCTGCAAATACGGTTCCGGTTGTCATTCCCGCCTACAACGGTGCGCGGCAGTTGCCCAATCTCACGCCGCTGCTGGCGCACCTGATTGCGCGCGAGGGCGTGCCGGTGCTGGTGCAGGGCGTTGCGCGTGATCCGGGCCGCGTGTCCACGTGCGAAGTGTTCGCGGCGATGGGTGTCCATGCCGCGCGCTCGCGCGAGGAAGCGCAGGCGCAACTCGCCGCTCGCAACCTTGCATTTATTCCGCTGGACGTACTCGCGCCGCCGCTCGCGCGCGTGCTGGCATTGCGCGGCGCGATCGGTGTGCGCAGTTCGGGCCACACGCTGGCGAAAATGCTGCAACCGTTTGCCACGCCGGCAGTACGGCTGGTGAGCGTGACCCATCCCGATTACCTTAAACGCATGCGCGAATTTTTTACCACGCATGCCGCGCACGCGTTGCTGTTGCGCGGCGCGGAAGGCGAAGCGGTGGCGCATCCTAGGCGCGAGCCGGCGATGGAGTGGTGCGATGGCGCGGCATCGCAAACATGGACGACCGGCGCCGAGGAAAATCCCGCGCTGCCGGAAAGCCGTGACACGGCAGTGACAGCCGCGTGGATTACCGAAGTGCTGGCGGGAAAGCGTGCGGTGCCGTCTGCCATCGCACATCAGGCACGGTGCTGTGCGCGCGCGGCAAAAATAATAAATAAATGAATAAAAACAAACGGTTACGGTTTGTGCGCTGGATTGAGGCAGGGTGCCTCGTACTGTTCAGTGCCATGGCGTTCGCGCAAGATGCGACCCTGCCGCGTCATGCGCCGCATCCCGGCGGCGTGGCGCTGGTGAAGTTGGGCGACGCAGATACGCACGCGATCGAGGTGACGTTCGGCGGCAAGCGCGTGCTTACCGTCAAGGCGCGCGATGGTTGGTTCGCGCTGGTGGGCTTGCCGCTCGATACGAAACCGGGCAGGCACACGGTGCAGATCGGGGCCGCGCAAGGCGCCCCCCCGCCGGCTTACGAAACCAGCTTCGAAGTGAAGCCCAAGGCGTATCCCGCGCAGCATCTGAAAATCAGCTCGGCTTTCATGCAGCCGACAGCCGCAGACATTCAGCGCAACGAACGCGATCAGATTGCGATCGCGCGCGCAAAAAATCACTGGAGCGATGCGGCGCCCGCGAATTTTACGCTGGACCTCCCGGCCCACGGACGGCTATCCGCGCGCTTTGGACTGCGGCGCGTGCTGAATGGAGAGGAGGGTTCGCCGCACGCGGGGCTGGACGTGGCCGTCGGCACGGGCACGCCGTTGCGCGCGGCGGCGGCCGGGCGCGTGATTGCCACGGGGGACTATTTTTATTCAGGCAAATCCGTGTTCGTCGATCACGGCCAGGGATTTATCACGCTCTATATCCACATGAGCCGCATTGATGTGCAAGAAGGTGACGCCGTCGCGCGCGGCGCAACGCTCGGCCTATCGGGCGCAACCGGGAGAGTCACCGGGCCGCATTTGCATTGGAGTGTGCTGCTCAACGGTGTGTATGTCGATCCGGAGCTTTTTCTGAAAACGGCGCGATAGAACTCAGTCTATCCTGATCTTCGCCGCCTCCACCACGCGCGCCCAGCGCGCGAGTTCGCTCTTGAGCAGTTCGCCGAAGCGTTCCGGCGGGCCTCCCGTGGGGCTCATGCCTTGCCGCGCGAGTTGCTCACGTATGTCGGGCTGTTGAAGCAGCGCGTTGATGTCGGTGTTGAGTTTGGCGATCACGCTGGCGGGCGTGGCGGCGGGCGCGAGCACGCCGGACCAGGTGTCCACTTCGAGCGTCAGGCCCTTTTCCTTTAGCGTCGGCACATCCGGAAACGCGGATGAACGCTCCACGCTGGTGGCGGCCAGCATGCGCAGCCGTCCGCTGGTGACAAACGGCTGTACCGTCTGCAGCGTTGAAATGGTGGCCTGCACATGTCCGCCCATCAAATCGGTCAACGCGCTGGACAAGCCTTTGTATGGTACATGCACCAGATTGACCCCGGCTTCGAGCTTGAAAAGTTCCATCGCAAAATGCTGCGCCGAGCCGTTGCCCGCCGTCGAATAGAACAACTCGCCGGGGCGGCGCTTGGCAAGCCGCACGAATTCGCGCACGCTTTTCGCGGGGATTTGCGGATGCACCACCAGCGCAAGCCCGCTGGTGGTAAGCCGGGCCACGGGCGCAAAGTTCTTGATGGGATCGTAAGCCAGCGTTTTGTATATAGCCGGAATCATGGCGTACGATGCCACCACGATCAGCAGCGTGTGACCATCCGGCGCGGCCTTCGCCACCGACGCAATCCCGATGGCGCCGGTGGCGCCGGGGCGATTGTCGGTGACAACACTTACTTTCCAGCGCTCGGAGAGTTTCGGCCCCAGCAGGCGCGCGAGTATGTCGGCGGTGGTGCCGGTGGAATACGGCACCACGATCTGCACGGCGCGAGTGGGGTAGGTGGCTGCGTCCTGCGCGTGCGCGCCGCCCGCGGCCGCGGCGCAGATTAACCCGTAACGCCATGGCGCGGTCCCGCAACGATTTGTCATTGCCGATCTCCCACGATAATGCGGACAATGCTACCGATGTTAGCATAGCGCGGCAAACGAATCTCGAACGGAGAACCTTCATGGGCCAGATACTCGGTCTCGGCATTACCCACTACCCCAACCTCGCGGCGCAGGTGAACATGAGCTGGCGCATGCAAAGCGTGCTGGAGGATCCCAAGCTGCCGGAAAAATTGCGCTCGGTCGCGAACTGGCCGGCGGCGATGCAAGCGCAGTGGAGTACGGATCGCGGCCAGGCGCACTCCGACAAACATCGGCAGGATTTGATCGATCAGTTTCGCCGCGCGCGTGCGGAGCTCGATGCATTCAAACCGGATTTCGTGTTGATCTGGGGCGACGATCAGTATGAAAATTTCCGTGACGATTGTGTGCCGGCGTTCTCCGTACTCGCGTACGACGCGGTGGAATTCCAACCGTGGAAGGGCTATCGCCGTGGACGCAATGCGTGGGACGAGACCGAAGACCATATCATCAAGATGAACGGCCATCGTGCGGGCGGCAAATATCTGGCGAGCGCGCTGCTCACCGAAGGCATCGACGTCGCATATGCGTACAAGCCGCTGCACCACACGCTGGGGCACGCCTTCTCCAACTCGTTGCTGTATCTCGATTACGACCGCAAGGGATTCGACTACCCCGTGGTGCCGTTCGCGGTGAATGCCTATGGGCGTTGGCTGGTGGCATCGAGCGGCGTGCCGATGTCGCCGACGACTTCCGCGCAACTGCCGGGCGCGGAAAGCGAACTTGATCCGCCCTCGCCGCAACCGTGGCGCTGCTTTGACGTGGGCCGAGCGGTGGCGCGCGCGCTGCTGCGCAGTCCGTGGCGCGTGGCGGTGATCGCTTCATCCAGTTGGAGCCATTCGTTTCTCACGCGCAAACACGCGCGCCTGTACCCCGATGTCGAAGCCGACAAACGTTACTACGAAGCGCTAACGCAGGGCGACTGGGATTTCTGGCGCAACACCACGCTGGAGCAAGTCGAGGATCGCGGGCACCACGAGCTGCTCAACTGGTTTTGTCTGGCGGGCGCGATGAAGGAATTGGGGCACACAAAACCCGATGAATCCGCGTTTCTGGAGTCGTGGATCACCAACTCCGACAAGGTGTTTGCGGTGTTTCGGCCCAAGTGATCAGCGCGCGGCAATGCAATCAGGGACGCGCCTCGGTTTTCGCCGCCAGCTCGCGCCATTGCGCGGACAACTGCTGTAGTCCTTTATAAAACGCGGCTTCGTCCGCTTTGGTTCGCGCGGGATCCTCATCGGCCGGCGTCACGGCGGGCAGCGCCGCGCCGATAAACACGCGCTCCTTGCGTCCCAGGCCGGATTTCAGGAATGTTTGCAGTTCAGCCGCCATGGCGGCATCGAGCTTGCGCCGCAAGGCATCGATGGCATCCGCCGCCGTGGCGAGTGCGCCCTGTTGAACCATGGGCTGGTTCGCATCCAGGTAAGGGCTGCCGATGCGCAGGCTTTCCGCGTGGATAAGCAGTTCGCTTTCGAATAGCTCGACGAATTCACGCCGCTCGCGGCTCTCCGGCGCGCGAAACAGATCACGTTCGCGTGTGGTCAACGCTTCGGCGCCGAGCATCACGCGCGCCAGTGAACGCAGCATTTCGTGCGGATAAAAGCCGAGAAATTCTTTTTCCAGCGCGAGCAACGCGCCGCCGGTCGCCGTGCGATAAAACACAGTCAGCGCACCGAGTTCGTCCGCGTTGAACACCCGCGCATACTCACGCGCCAGTGCATCGTCCATCCAGCCGTAGTGCCTGTCGCTTGCGATGCGGCCCGTGCGCGCAAGGTGATCGAGGTAATGCTTGCGCCATTCTTCGGCGATGCGTTGTTCGGTTGGCAACCAGTTGGGATGTCCTGGTTTCCACGACGGGCCTTTGCCCACGGCCTTTAGCAGAATCGGGATGTAGGCGCGGATGCGCACTTCTTCGAGATGTTTTTTCTTCTCGGCGTAACCACCTTTGATGTTTACCAGTTCGCGCGCGAGGGCGGCGCTGTCCTGGGCGTGCGCGAGGGTGGCGCAGCATAGAGCCAATAGAGTAGACAGAATTAGGTGTAGGCGCATCACTTACCGCCTTCTTATCCGTTGGTAACGATGACCGATGGTGATGATTTTTCCGTTAGGGGAGCTGTCTATCATGTACATTGCAGGCTGGCATTGAATAGCTGCGGTTGGATGACAGGTAAACCAAATCTGACGGTCAAGCCGCCCGCTTTACATCGTATCCCCGAATCAGCACATCGGCCGGAAGCTTTAACCCTTCCGCAAGCCTGCGGATCATTTCAAGGCTGAGCGGGCGCACACGGTTGAGCACTTCAGCGACGCGCGCACGCGAGCCGATGAATGGTTCCAGGTCTTTGCGCGCGAGGCCGCGTGCTTCCATCACGTGGTGCAGAAAATCGATGGGGTCGGGGTCCGCAATCGCATAGTGTTCGCGCTCGTAGGCTTCAATCAGCAGCGTGAGTACTTCCAGCCGGTCGGCTTTGGGCGAGCCTTCCGGTGCGTCCCAAAGCGCTTCTGCTTCCTTGAGTGCGGCCTGATGCTCGCGTTTGGTTCGAATCGGGCGTAGTTCCATTATTAACTCCTCAAACGGTGCCGGCGTCGATTTTGTCGTAATCGCGGTGCGTGCCGATAAAGCGGATAAACATCATGCCGCGGTTGTAGTGTACGGCGGCGACCAGCCGGTAATCGTTGCCCTTAATGTTGAACACGATACGGCTGTTCGCGATGAAGCTGGCGTTGCGGTAAGCCGCCTTTACATCGGCAGGGCTGCGCCAATTCGCGCGGCTGGCCACGGCGAGCCACGAACGCAGCGGGATTTCTGCATCCGCGTGCATTTCCCAGAAGTCCCGCAATGTTCGCACCGCGATCACACGCATGAAGGCACTTTAGCATGCTCCCGATGCGGGAGCAAATTCAATTACATTGCCTCGCTGCGGTTTTCAAATACTGTACTCCCGCGTCCCATCCGATTCACTCGACCGCAGCGCCTGCGCAATAGTCGCCCGCGTCAGTGTCGGCGCAAACAATTCAATGAAGTCATAACAATAAGAACGAAGCTCAACCCCGCGCCGGATCGCCAGCCGCGTGACGTTGCTGGCAAACAAGTGTGATGCATCAATGGCGACCAGATCGTTATCGGTACGCGCATCAAACGCCATCGCGGCGATGATGCCGATGCCCAGCCCCTCGCGCACATAGGTTTTGATCACGTCGGAGTCGAGCGCGGTGAGCACGATGTCGGGTTGCACGTTGGCGCGCGCGAACGCTTCGTCAATATGCGGGCGCCCGGTGAAGATCACTTCGTACGTGACTATCGGGTAGGACGCCACGTCCGCCAGCGTCGGACGCGCGGCGCGCGAAAGCGGGTGGCCTAGCGGAACGACGATCACGTGATTCCACGTGTAGCACGGAAAACTCAGCAGATCGGTGGCGCGTGCCAGGGACTCGGTGGCGATGCCGATGTCGGCTTCGCCGCTGCGCACCGCATCAACGATGCGTTGCGGTTCTGATTGATGAAACGCGAGCTTCACCTGCGGAAATTTTTTGCGGAACTGCGCCACCACGCGCGGCAGGGCGTAGCGCGCCTGGGTGTGCGTGGTGGCCACCACCAATTCGCCGGCGTCGCGGCTTTTGAAATCCGCAGCGGTGGTGCGCAGGTTGGCTTGCTCTTGTAACAGGCGCTCGACGATGGGCACGATTTCGCGTCCGGCGCTGGTGTGGCCGGTCAGCCGTTTGCCGTGCCGGGTGAAGAGTTCAACGCCAAGCTCTTGTTCCAGCTCACGGATTTGACGGCTGATCGCGGGCTGGGTGGTGTGCAGCGCGACGGCGACGGCGGTCAGGTTGAAGGCCTGATGGGAGGTTTCGCGCACGGCTCGAAGCTGCTGGAGATTCATAGTGGCTTTATATATGAAAACGTATTAATAAGTTCATAAATAGACGTTTACAGAATATAAGACTTCGTAGATTATCGCAACCCGACCAGAAATGGGCTTGCCCGGTTACTTGCTTAATATAAATAGTGTTTAAAAACAAATACTTATGTATAGATACGACGAAATAGACCAGCGCATCGTGGCGGAACGCGTCACGCAGTTCCGCGACCAGACCCGGCGTTTCTTGGCCGGCACGCTGGCCGAGGACGATTTCCGCCCGCTGCGCCTGCAAAACGGCCTGTATGTGCAAAAACACGCGCCGATGCTGCGCGTGGCCGTGCCGTACGGCATGCTGTCATCGGCGCAGGTGCGCATGTTCGCGCACATCGCGCGCAAATTCGATCGCGGCTACGGCCATTTCAGCACGCGGCAGAACATCCAGTTCAACTGGCCCAAGCTCGCCGAGGTGCCGGACATACTCGCCGATCTCGCCAAGGTGGAAATGCACGCTGTGCAAACCAGCGGCAACTGCATCCGCAATATCACCACCGATCATTTCGCGGGTGTGGCGGCGGATGAAATCGTCAATCCGCTGGTGTGGACCGAAGTGTTGCGCCAGTGGTCCACGTTTCATCCGGAGTTCGCGTTTCTGCCGCGCAAATTCAAAATTGCCGTGTCGGGCGCCACCGAAGACCGCGCCGCGATTCAATTGCACGACATCGGCCTGCAAGCCGTGCGCAACGAGCAGGGCGAAGTCGGCTTCAAAGTCATCGTCGGCGGCGGCATGGGCCGCACGCCGATCATCGGCAAAGTGATACGCGAGTTTCTGCCGTGGCAACATTTGCTGACGTATCTCGAAGCGGTGCTGCGCGTCTACAACCGTTACGGCCGCCGCGACAATCTGTATAAAGCGCGCATTAAAATTCTGGTGAAAGAGCGCACGCTGCCGGTGTATCGCGATGAAGTCGATGCCGAATGGGCGCAACTGGTCGATGGCCCTGGCACCCTGACGCGTGAGATCGTCGATGGCATTGCCGCGCGCTTCACCACGCCGCCGTATCGCGCGCTGCCGAAAAAAGATTCCGAGTTGCAAACGTATCTCGATGCCGAACCGGCGTTCGAGCGCTGGCATGGCCGCAACGTGCAGGCGCACAAGGCGCCGGGCTACGCGGCGGTTACGTTGTCACTCAAGCGCCCCGGCGTGCCGCCCGGCGATGTAACCGACGTGCAACTCGACGCCATTGCCGAACTCGCTGATCGTTACAGCTTCGGCGAACTGCGCGTCACCCACGAACAAAACGTGGTGCTGCCGGATGTCGAACAGCGCGAATTGCACGCGCTGTGGCGCGAAGCCCGCGCGCTGGGTCTGGCCACGCCGAATATTGGCCTCATCACCAACATCATCGCCTGCCCCGGCGGCGATTTCTGTTCGCTGGCTAATGCGGTGTCGATCCCGGTGGCGCTGGCCATCACCGAGCGCTTCGATAATATCGACTACGTGCATGATGTCGGCGAGCTCGATCTGAACATCTCCGGCTGCATGAACTCGTGCGGCCATCATCACATCGGCCACATCGGCATCCTCGGCGTGGATAAAAACGGCGAGGAGTGGTACCAGATTTCAATCGGCGGCGCGCAGGGCAACAATGCGTCGCTCGGCAAAGTGATCGGCCCGTCGTTCGCGCGCGCCGAAGTGCCCGATGTGGTTGAGCAACTGATTGCGTATTACCTGGAACACCGCGATGCACCCGAAGAGCGTTTTATCGACGTGGTGCAGCGGCTAGGCATTGAACCCTTCAAGAGACATGTTTATGGCGACCCTGATAAAAAACAAGCGCATCGTTCCCGACAGTTGGCAGCAGCTTAAACCTGCCGCCGAAGGTGGCATGCCGGATGTGCCGGTCACCGGCGACTGGATCGTGCCGCTGGCGATCTGGAACGAGCAGCGCGCGCAGTTAAGCCAGCGCAGCGGTAAAAACGGCGTGTTGCTGGAAAACACCGAAGACGCGCGCGCACTGGCGGCGGACTTCGACAAGCTCGCGCTGATTGCCGTGCGCTTTCCGAAATTCACTGATGGCCGCGGCTACTCCATCGCGCGCCTCCTGCGCCGCCTGGGCTGGAAAGGCGAGCTGCGCGCGGTAGGCGACGTGCTGCGCGACCAGTTGTTCTACATGACGCGCTGCGGCTTTGATGCGTTTGCGCTGCGCGCCGATCAGGATGCGCAGGTCGCGCTCACCGCGTTCAGCGATTTCACCGCACCGTATCAGCCCGCGATTGATGATGGCGTGCGGCTCGGCGCCGCGCGCGCGGCGAGCAAGCCTGCGGTCAGTGCGTTGAGTCCGTGGTAACAGCTACACAACATATACCCTCCCCTTCAAGGGGAGGGCTAGGGTGGGGATGGGGTGAAGCTTTTTCATTTCCAACATACCCCACCCCCACCCCCATCCCAACCTTTTGCTCCGCTCCAAGTGTGCCCTTGCCCCTGAAGGGGAAGGCCTTCGGCATGCTGGCATGACTGGCACCGTCCATCTAGTAGGCGCAGGCCCCGGCGCACCAGACTTGCTGACCCTGCGCGCCGCGCGGCTGCTCGAGCGCGCCGACATCGTATTCCACGACGCGCTGGCGCACCCCGAAACCCTCGCGCTGGCCACCAACGCCGTCAAAATCGCCGTGGGCAAGCGCAGCGGCAAACATTCCACCGCGCAGCGATTCATCAACAAACAGTTGATCGACGCCGCAAAAAAATATCAAACCGTAGTGCGCCTCAAAGGCGGCGACCCGATGTTGTTCGGTCGCGCACACGAGGAAATCGATGCGCTGACAGCAGCCGGCGTGACAATAGAAATTGTGCCCGGCATCAGCGCCGCCTTTGCCGCCAGCGCCGACCTGCAATGTTCGCTCACGCGTCGCGCCATGGCGCGCAGCGTGGTGTTCGCCACGCCGCGCGAGGCCGCGGGCAGCAAACAAAACGAATGGGCCAAAGCCGCCGCCGCCGCCGACACCGCGGTGCTCTACATGGCGGCGGGTGAGGCGCAAGCCGTCAGCGCCGCGTTGATCGCCCATGGCGTGCCCGCCTCGCGTCCGGTGGTGATAATTGAAAACGCTTCCAGCGGTCAGCACGATCGGCGCAAAATCCTGCGTACCGACGTCGGGACTTTGCCCATCGCGGCGCGGCAAGTGGGTGATGGCCCCGCGCTGGTGATGGTGGGCGACGTGTACGCCGACATCATCGCCGAGGGCTGCGAGTGGCCCCTGAAGGCAGCGTCGCGGCGGGCGCCCGTCGCGCAATAACTCATTGTTTGTGTGAGATTCTTAAATATCATCGAACGATAAGTAAAGCCCGCCCCAGCAAGGCACGCCAACAGCAGGCGTGCGTAAATCGGAAAGTTGGCAGTTATCACCGCAGTCGGCCAACTCCGGACGGTAAAAGTGGTGACGCGGAATTACTGCTTGTCGGCCTTATGTGGATAGTGCGACACGAAGTCGCTTATAGAAGTTGTTCTCACGAAAGGAGGGAACCATCCGTGTCACCGGATGAATCTAGGGGCCTGAATAAAGAGCGGCCCTGACAATGTAACGACGCACCGTGAGGTGCGG
>CAMDDY010000073.1 GCA_945893125.1 Bordetella parapertussis | reverse complement strand
CGCCGGTGACATCGGCGCCGAGAACTTTGCCAGTGGGTTGAATGCGTATCATGATTTAAGCACGCGCGCCCAGTGTAGCCGCCAGAAATTTTGGATCAAAAATCCGGTCGGCCATCACCTGACAACGTTTCATCAGCCGATGTTCATCGGGGCCGTAATCCGCCACCGCGTTATGCCACGTACCCAGGTGATCCCACAGCAGCACATCACCGACCGCCCAGCGATGCACATGGCGGTATTTCGGCTGCATCACATGATCGAACAGGTAGTTCAGCGTCTGATGGCTTTCATTCGCGCTCAGGCCTTCGATGTTCACCACGTGACTGGGATTGACATAAATCACCCTGCGTCCGCTGATCGGATGTTGCAAAAAAACCGGATGTGATACCGGCGGCCGCTCGCGAATTTGCTCGGGCGTCAGCGGCGGGCGCGAGCCCTTCTGGCTCATCTGCTCCCAGTTCTTGTTGAGATAATGTATCGCCGTGGCGTTGGCGAGCCGCGATTTCACATCCGCCGGCAGATCCGCATACGCCGCCTGGGTATTGGTAAACTCGGTATTGCCCAGTGGCGTTCCGTCGCGCGAAGGCACTGCGTGCGCCACCAGCACATTGACGAATCCCACCACGCGGTTGTACGTCATGTCGGTATGCCAGAACTGGCCGGCATCGGGCTTGCCGATCAGCTTGCCGTTGTTGCGGACGTTCGACAGGATGGTGACCTCCGGCATGTCCGGCTCAAAATATTGCGACGAACTCAGCACATGCAGCTCGCCAAATCGCGCGGAAAACTGTTTCTGCTCCGCCGCGCTGATCAACTGCCGCGGAAATCGCAACACGCCGTAATCGCCCAGCGCGCGCAGCAATGCGGAAAAATTTTCGTCCGTCAGCGGCTGTCTCAAGTCGATGCCCGATACGGTGGCGCCCAGTATTGCGCCGGTGGGTTCAACATGCATCATGTTTACGCCTCGCTTCATTCGATTCCGCTACGCATCAGGCTGCCCGTAGCTAAGTAGCACCCGCCGCCTTGATTATCTTTGCATGTTTTGCCAACTCCGCGCGGATGAAGTTGGTAAATGCTTCCGAGGTGTTGGTGATGATATCCAGTCCTTGAGACTCCAATTGCCGCCGCGTCTCGGGCGCGCCTATCGTTTTGGCCAGCGCATCGCGTTGTTTCGCCACGATCGCCGGCGGAGTCTTCAGCGGCAGCAATAGCCCCGTCCAGGTCGTCACATCGTAGCCCGCCATGCCGGCTTCGCGTATCGTCGGAATATCCGGGTATTGTGGCGAACGGTTGGCGCCGGAAACACCCAGCATGCGCAATCGCCCGGCGGCAACATGCTGCACGGCGGGCGGAACTGCGAACAAAATCATCGTGATGTTTCCGGCCAGCACGTCGATCATGCCCGGCGCAGTGCCTTTGTAGGGCACGTGCAGAATATTGACGCCCGCCATACTCTTGAAGAGTTCCATCCCCAGGTAGCTGACGCTGCCGGTGCCGCCGGAGGCATAGTTGAGTTTGCCGGGTTCGGCCTTCGCCAGCGCGATCAGTTCCTTAACGCTCTTCGCGGGCACGGCGGCATGCACCACCAGCGCAAACGGGCTGATGGTGATCAGACTGATCGGCACGAAATCCTTAACCGGATCATAGGGCGCCTGTTTTTGCAGCAGCGGCGAAATCGTCAGCGGCCCTGCGCCGTTGAGTGAAATCGTGTAGCCATCCGGAATCGCTTTCGCGGACAACTCCGTGCCGATGATGCCGCCGGCGCCGCCGCGGTTATCAATCACAATTTGCTGGCCCAGCGCGGCGGACAAACCCGGCGCCACCGTGCGCGCCACCGTGTCGGCCGTGCCGCCCGGCGTTTGCGGCACGATCATGCGGATTGGGCGCGCGGGATAGGTCTGCGCGGTTTCAGCGGCCAATACACTGCCGCGACCGATGAACAGGCACATCAATGCAGCCAGTATCAATTGCACGTTGCGATTCATTGTGACCCTGCGTCAAAACGGATTGCTGAATTGTCCAAGCCCGCCGCTTACACCCGCTTTTCACCCACCAGATTCCAGTAGTGCCGCGCCGCATACTTCATCAACGGCGTCATGCCGGTGTGAAAGTAGCGCACGCCTTTGGCGAGAAACGCCTTGGTTTCTTCTTCGCACGAATACCCCGCCACCTTACCCGCCGCGACGATGCACTCAATCGCTTCACAAACCACTTTTTGCACCGGCGGCGCGCTCTTTTTGCCCGGAAAACCCATGGTCTGCGCCAGATCGCCGCCACCGACAAAGTACACATCGACACCCGGCACCGCCAGTATCTCCGGCAGATTGCGCACGGCCTCGAGTTCTTCGATCATGATGCAAACCAGCGTTTCCGCGTTCGACTCGGCGATGCAATCCGGAATGCTGCCGCCGAATCCATACTTGACCGAGCGGCTGGAACTGGTCACGCCGCGCTTACCCATCGGATAATATTTGACCGCATCCACCGCCGCGCGCGCCTCGGCTGCGGTATTGACGCGCGGCACCTGTATGCCCTGCGCGCCGCAATCCAGAAACCGCATGATGGTTTCCGCGTGGTTGGTCGGTGGCCGCACGATCGCTGTCGCATTCGCCAACTCACAGGCGCGCACCATGGCAAGACAGTCATTTTCATTGATGGAACCGTGTTCCGCATCGATGAGTATCCAGTCGAACCCGGCGTAGCCCAGCATCTCCACCAGGTCCGCATCCGGAAACTGCACCATCGCGCCGTACACCGGCTTGCCGGCAGCGAGCTTTTCCTTGATCTGGTTTTTTTTCATTTCCCGTTGCTAATCCGCGCGGATGCCCGCCTCTTTGATCACCTTGCCCCACTTGACCGTCTCGGCCTTGATCGTCGCCATCACCTGCTCCGGCGAACCACCCACGGTCTTCAGACCAATCTCAAAAAATTTGTCGCGGGTATCCTGCTGCTTCAACAAACGCGCAATGTCATTATTCACGCGCTCAATAATGGCCGGCGGCGTTCCCACGGGCGCAAAGAGACCCACCGTCAGTTCCGATGCGTAGCCGGGCAACCCGGCGGCGGCAATCGTGGGCACACCGGGAACCAACGGCGAAGGTTCCGCGCTGGTCACCGCCAGCAGCCGCAAGCGTCCGGACTTCTCATGCGGAATCGCCGCCGCCGCGACCGGAAACATCACCTCCACTCGGCCACCGAGAAAATCAATCATCCCCGCGCCGCCGCTCTTGTACGGCACGTGCAGAATATTGATGCCCGCCAGCGATTTGAACAATTCCGCCGACAGGTGCAGCGTGCTGCCCGAACCGCCAGACGCGTAGCTAAGCTGACCCGGCCTGCTCTTGGCAAAGGCGATCAATTCCTTCACCGATTTGGGCGGCAACGACGGATGCACCACCAGCACATTCGGCGAACTGCCCAACATCGTAATCGCGGCAAAATCCGACAACGCAAAAGCCATGTCCTTGCGCAGAAACGGCAGCAGCCACAGGTTGCTGCTGTACGCCAGCAAGGTATAACCATCGGCAGGCGCCTTGGCCACGCCAATCGCGGCAACCCCGCCGGCCGCGCCCCCACGGTTGTCGACGATCATCTGCTGATTCAAGGTGCCGGTGAGTCCATGCGCAATCTGCCGCACCACGAGATCAGTGGCGCCGCCGGTTGGCGCCGTGATAATGCGCACCGGCTTGTTGGGATAAGCCTGTCCCTGCGCGATGTCCGGCGCCGCTGCCGCCACCAGTGCCGCACACCCCATGGCCCCGTAAACGCTGTATCGCATGCCCCTCCTCCAGAGTCAGTGCAACTTTGCCCGCTACCGCATTGCTTGGAAGCTTAGAGTAGCGCGATACCCTGCCGCGCGGCAATGGTGGCTTGCGGTATGTGGAATGCACCATCAGCTTCGCTCAAATTCGGAAACTCAACCGATCGATACCGCTGCCACCTTGAGATTCGAGCTACGCGGCGATAGGCGCAGGAAAGGACTCCCCCCTCATTCAATCCGCATTCCCGTAGCCTTAACCACCTTACCCCACTTCTCAATTTCGCTGCGAATAAACGCGCTAAACTGCTCCGCCGTGCTGCCCTGAGGATCAACACCCGACGCGATGAATTTTTCCCGCATATCGGGGTGGCGCATGATTTTCACGGCTTCCGCGTTCAACCGGGCGATGATGTCGCGCGGCGTGCCCGCCGGCGCCATCAAGCCGTACCAAGACGTGGCATCGTAGCCCGGCACGCCGGATTCACTCACCGTCGGCAGTTCCGGCGCCGACGGAAAGCGTTTCGCGCTGGTCACCGCCAGCACGCGCAACTTGCCGGTGCGAATATGCGGCAGCGTCGATGCCACTGACGTCAGCGCCACTTCGATCTCGCCCGACATCAGCGCCACCATCGCCGGGCCGGCGCCTTTGTAGGCCACATGCGTCATTTTTATGCCAGTCATGTCGCACAGCAACGCGCCGCCCAAGTATGTGCCATTGGCGGTGGAGCCGTAGTTCAGGCTGTGGGGCCGCGCGCGCGCCAGTGCAATCAGTTCCTTGATCGATTTTGCCGGCACGGACGGATGCAGCGTCACACCATAAGCGCCGGCGGTCAGCAGCGCGATGAGCGCGAGGTCCTTGGTCAAATCGAAGCCGAGCTTGCGGTACAGGCTGACACTGATGGAGTGGGTGACGCCGCTCAGCGCCAGGGTATGGCCATCGGCCGCGGCTTTTGCCGCGATTTCCAGTGCGATGTTGCCGCCGGCGCCGGAGCGGTTGTCGATGATGACTTGCCGTCCAAGCGCCTGCGCCAGCGCGCCGCCGAACAAGCGCCCGGTGGCATCGGAGGCGCCGCCGGGCGAATTGGGCACGATCAAGCGTACCTGCGTCGACGGATATTGCGCGTGCGCGATTGGCATGAAAATGCCGCACGCAATAAACACCGGCAAGCTTCGCCAGTACCGCTTGCCGCGATCTTCAATCAAAGCACGCATGGCCGTTTCCACCCTTGCCCGTGAGTGTTGCGAATATTGCACGGTTTTGCAACTCGCGCGCAGGTTCCCTACAATGGCAGTTCCATTCGTCAGGTGACACCCACATGCAGCGCAGCTACATCGTCGATTCAGCCAACGCCCCCTGGAAACGCAGCGTCTCCGAGGGCGTGGCATTTGCCTGTCAGGTGCTGCTGTCGGGCGAAGACGGCGGGCCGGAAGCGATGCGCTTTCGCTTTGACGATTGCCCCTCGGTGTATGCGCATATGCATCTCACCTCGCAGTTTCAGTTGCTGCTCTCCGGCGCGATGGATTTTCCGCGCGGCGTCAAGCATCTGGAATCGCTGGCGATTCACTACACCGATCACAATATGCCGTACGGCCCGTTCGCGGTGTCGAAAAACCACGACATGCTGGTGCTGCATCCGCGCGCGGGCGGCATTATTTCGATGGTGAATCTCGACGCGCGGCGTCAGATCAATTTGCAGGGACGGCTGTATGCCGCGCCGGCATCGGATGCGCAGTGGCAGCCTTTACCCGGTGTCGAAAACGCCACCTATAAATTTCTCATACAGCCGGGTTTTGGTCCCGCCGCGGTGGTGGCGCGCACGCCCGCGCATGCGGCGTTGGCCATGCCGGCGCCGGAATTTGGCCGTTATGAAGTCGTGCTCGAAGGCACGGTGATCATGGAAGGACAGGAAATCGGCCCGCCGGGTTTTCGTTATGTGCGCAGCGATCAGCCGGTGGAACCGCTGCTCACCGGCGACCACGGCGCCAGCGTGGCATTTTTGACGTTTGACAAAGATGCCCTTGAAGGCGGCATAATTAGCGGAAGCTTGGCTGCGGAAGCAGCGGAAATGATGGCCCGGGCAATATAATCAAATGCAGGAGGCACCAATGACAGAAACCCAGCAACCGACCGAGAAATTTCGCGTCGCCGTGTTCGCCGATTTTGTGTGTCCGTACAGCTTTCTCGCGGTGGAACAAATCGACCGCCTCGCCCGCGAGTACGATGTGCAACCACTGTGGCGGCCGCACTGGCTGCATCCCGATACGCCGCCCGAAGGTTGCCCGCGCGAACAAACCGCCGATGCCGCAGCCCGCGTGCAACGGCGCGATGCATGGATGAAAGAAATGGCGCCGGATCAATATGTCCGCATGCGTTTTCCGGAAAACCGGCAGTACAGTTTTCTCGCCTTCGAGGCGCTCGAATTCGCCAGCGACTACGCGCTCGACTTTGCCTACAAAACCGCCGTTTATGATGTGATGTGGACCGAAGGCGGCGACATCGGCCAAATCGATACGCTGTTGCAAGCGGCGGATCGCGTGGGACTGGATGTTGACGAATTGCAAATCGCGCTCGAACAACGCACCTACGCCGAACGCGCGCTCGATGCGGTGAAACAAGCGCATCGCATCGGCATCACCAGCACGCCGACGATTTTTCTCGGACGCACGCGCATCAACGGCTGGCACTACTACGAAGTGCTGCAATCGGTGATGGAAAAACAGGGCATGCAACCGAAGGTGGCGCTCGCCAGTCAGGCCAGTTAGCGGGCGGCCCTGTCGGCAACATTCGCGGGGCTGGCGGCACACGTAGCGTGCGCCGCGCGCACGACAACCGCGCATGGCGCCGTGCAAAAGCATGGGCTGCAAAAATCCCGGATGTGCGTCAGATGCGTCGCGCGCACAGCGCACGCTACAGTTACTGCCCTTCGAACTACGGCATGCATTGCGAAACGCGCGCTTATTCCGCCTTGATGCCCAGATCGTCGATGATTTTTCCCCAGCGCACATATTCGCTTTTGATGTAGGCCGAAAACTGCGCGGGAGACGCGCTGGATTCCAGTTCGACGCCCTGCCCCGCGTAGCGTTTACGTGTCTCCGACGATTGCGCAAACTTTACGATTTCCGCGTGAATGCGCGCCAGAATGTCGTTGGGCGTGCCCGCGGGCGCCAGCATGCCGTTGAAGATGCTCGCCTGAAATCCCGGCAGCGTTTCAGCGATAGCCGGCACCTCGGGCAACAGCGGTGTGCGCGCCGGCGCAGTGACGCCGAGCGCGCGCAACTTGCCGCCGCGCACGTGCTGCAGCGACGTGCTCATGTTGTCGAACTTCAGCGGAACTTGCCCGCCGAGCAAATCCAGATAAGCCGCGCCATCTCCGTTGTACGGAATACGCACGATGTGCACACCAGCCATGCGATTGAAGAGTTCCAGCGCCAGATGCGATCCGGAACCGTTCCCCGATGATCCGCTGTTGAGTTGCCCCGGCCGGACTTTTGCAAACGCGATCAGCTCCTTCACACTTTTTACCGGCAAGGAGGGATGCACGACCAGCAGTTGGTGCAGCGTCGCGATCAGACTCACCCCCGCGAAATCGCGCACCGGATCATACGGCGGGTTGCGCATCATCTTGGGCGCGACCAGCGCGCTTTGCGCCACCATGATGAACGTGTAGCCATCCGGCGCCGCCCGCGCCACGGCGCCGAATCCTATGGTGCTGTTCGCGCCGGGCCGGTTCTCCACAATCATGCGCTGCCCAACGCCTTCGCTCACTTTTTCAGCGACCGCGCGACCCATCAGATCGAGATTGCCGCCGGGCTGAACCGCCACGATCAGGCGCATCGGTCGCGTTGGATAGGATTGCGCCATTGCATCCGTGACAAAGCAGAACAGCGCCACCGCCGTCGAACTGCTTGCTATGGCCCATCTAGCAAACCTCATCGAAGCCTCCCTGCACGGCGTGGATTACGCCCGTTCAATAAAATTATTTGAGGGACACTACACCAGGTCCCGCACGAACGCCCGGATTTCCGCCACACACCGTTCAGGCGCGAGTAAATTGACGCCATGGCCATACCCCTCGAAGGCCACGATCTTCGCCCGCGGCATGCGCTCACGCATGCCGCTGCGGTGTGATTCGTTCGCGATAATACTGCGATCTCCGCCAAGGATTAACGTGGGCGTGCGTATATCAGGCAAGCGCGGCCACAGATCGCCTTCTGCTACCATTTTATCGAAGCCGTTCGCCACATGAACCGGCGTTTTATCCATCTGCGCGATATACCATTCGCATAATTCCGGCGACGCCTTCGACATATCGATGCGGTACGACAGCGTCTTGCGGCACCATCCACCCAAGCCATATTTGGCGAACGCGGCCGCACGCGTGCCTTCGCCGAGCGTGTAGGTCGAGGCTATCTCCGGCGCGCGTTTAACCGGCGTATCGCACAAGGTCAGCGATTGCAGCCGGTCCGCATGATTGAGCGCGGCCGTCATGCCGACGATGCCGCCGGATGATTCGCCGACCCAATGCACCCGCGCTATACCCAGCGCGTCCATCAACCCCATGGCATCGCCCGCCAGTTGATCGAAGGTGTAAACGCTGCCGTCGGCGGGCTGGGTAGTCTCGCCGCAGCCGCGCGTATCAAACCGCAGCACGCGATAGTCGCCGGCCAGCAGCGGCACCCACGATTGCCAGAACAGCATATTGCGCGCGTAGCCGTGATACAGCAAAAACGTGGGCGGCGGATCCTTGCGCCAGGGCGGCGTATAGTCCGCCAGCTCATAGTGAATGTCGAGATCACCCACTTTGATTACGCTGTAACGGTGCGTCGTTTTATTCATGTCACCCCCCCGGTATCAGGAAGAAGCAAGCACAGCGGCAAGCCCCGCCATCAGTTCCGCCAAATCACCAAACGCATTCAGCCGTGGTTGCGCGGCAATACGCTGCGTGATAATCACGTTGCTGAATTGGAGCAGTGGATCATCGGCGCTGCCCGGCTCTTCATAGAACGTATCCAACCCCAACCCGCCGAGATGGCCGCTCGCCAGCGCGTCGTGCAGTGCATGCCGTTCCACGATGTCCGCGCGTGAAATATTCACCAGCGCCGCGCCGGCCTTCATGCGCGCGAGTTGTTCTCGTCCGAGCAGGTGTCGTGTCGCCGGCGTCAGCGGCACGGTGGGGCACACCCAATCACTCTCGGCCAGCAAGGCATCCAGCGTGCGGTACTGCGCGTGCCAGTCGCGTTCGTCCGCCGCCGGCAAGGGCGTGCGTTGGTGATAGACAATGTTCATCCCGAATGCGTGCGCGCGCGTCGCGAGTTCGCGGCCGATTTCACCCAGACCGATGATGCCCAGCGTGGCGCCGCATAAATTGCGCATGCCGCCGACGCGCACCCAATTGGAGTTCGACGTATAACGGCGGTCAAAGTGCTTCGGCGTGAAACCGGCCGCGGTAAGTTGCTCCATGCTGAGCAAATTGGGCGTTTCGTTCAGCCGCTTCGCCAGCATCAGCATGAGCCCAAACGCGTACTCCGCGCATCCCACATTGGCGCGGCGCCGCAGCGTCAGCACCTGGATGCCGCGCGCGGCGCAGGCGTGCGTGTCTATGTTGCGCAACACCGTGCCGTATTTCTGCACGACTTTTAGTTGATCGGCCAGTGCGAGCTCCGCTTCGCCTATGATCAGCGATTCCGTCACCACCGCATGCGCGCCCGGCAGTGCGGCGCGCAATTCAGCTTGCGACGACGCCAGCCGCACTTGCGCCGGGTACAGTCCGGGCGCTCGCGCGCGCGCATCCGCGAGCCAGCGCGGGTAATCGGCAATGTCATGCGCCACAAAATCCGCGATCGCCGCAGTGCGCCGCAGATCATCTTGCTTGTCGAGAAATGCCTGCAGCAGCCGTGGAAATGGGTCATTCTCGACAACAATAATTGTGTTATTAATCATATAGTTATGTATATTTACCGTAGCGCAGCCAAAAATGTTTTCATTTCATCCACGCAGCGCTCGGGCGCCGAAAACGCGATGCCTTGCGAGTAGCCCTCGAACAGCACCAGCTTCGCATTCGGCAAGGCGTTGCGCATTTGGATCATCTGCTCTTGCGGCGCGATGCTGCTTTTGTTGCCGGCCATCACCAGCACCGGCGCGCGCACGTCGGGCAAGCGCGGCAACAGATTGCCTTGCGCGATCATCGCGTGCTGCGCAATCGCAATGTGACGCGGCGTCTTGTCGTGCTCGGCGATCGACCACTCCATCCACTCATGCGAAACTTTGTCCCGGTCGATGCGATTGGGCAGCGTCTTGCGCGCCCAATGGCCAAGGCCGAATTGCTCGACCTCGCTTTCCGAAAAATTGTCGTTCGCCGATTTCGGCAGTTGAAACGGCGTGTTGCACAAGGTGATCGACGCGATGCGCCGCGAGTGCGCCAGCGCCACCGCCAGCCCGACGTGTCCGCCCGATGCTTCCGCACCCCAATGCACGCGCTCGATGCCCAGGTGATCCAGCAGCCCCACCGCATCCTGCATCAGCAAATCCAGTGTGTACGGCGCGCCGCGCGGCGGCACGCCCGATGCACCGCAACCGCGCGCGTCCATGCGCAGCACGCGGTAGTGCCGCGCCAGCAGCGGCGCCCACTCGCGCCAGAAATTGAGATTGCGGCCGAAGCCGTGATGCAACAGCACGATTTCGCTTACGCGCCACGGATCGGTGTAATCCGTGATGTCGTAGTGAATGTCGATGCCGGCGAGCTTGGCTATGGGCATGGGTTTCGTCTGCAATAAACGAACGTTCAGTTCGACACTTCGAATTTGACGGTCTTCGCCAGATTGATCCAGCGCGCAATCTCCGCTGTCAGATAACGCCCCATCTGCGCCGGACTGCCTCCGACCGGCTCCGCGCCCAATGTCTTCAGGCGCTCGCCCATGCCCGGCGCGCGCAGCGCTTCAACAATGGCGGTGTTTAAACGAGCCACCACTTTCGGCGGCGTGCCGGCCGGCGCCAAGGCCCCCAGCCACGTGTTGACCTCGAAGCCGGGAATCGCTGACTCCGCGATGGACGGAACATCGGGCAGCGTGCGGCTGCGCTTGAGACTGCTCACGCCCAACGCGCGCACGCGGCCACTGCTGATGAACGCGTACGCCGCCGGTATGGTGGCGAACACAAAATCAAGCCTGCCGCTCACGAGATCGGTCATGAACGCCGCCGCGCTTTTATACGGCACATGCGACAGTTGCAGGCTCGCCGCATTGGCGAACATTTCAGTCACCAGATGATTGCCCGATCCGTTGCCCACCGATCCGTAGTTGAGCGCGCCCGGCTTCGCCTTCGCCAGCGCAATCAGGTCTTTCGCCGAGTGCAACGGCGAACCCGGCTGCACCACCAGCACCGCCGGCACGATGGCGATCAGACTGATCGGCGCAAAATCTTTTTCGGCATCGTACGGCAGTTTTTTAAACAGGATCGGGTTGGACGCCAGATTGGATGCCGATACCAGAAGGGTGTAGCCGTCCGGCTGCGCCTTCGCCACCAGCGTAAACGCCGGCAGACCCGCACCGCCGCCGCGATTGTCGATCACGATCGATTGCCCGAGATTCGCGGAAATACCCGGCGCGATTACCCGTGCCAGCACATCGGCGCTGCCGCCGACGCCATACGGAATGACAGCGCGCACGGGTCGATTGGGAAAATCCTGCGCCTGCAATGGCGCTACCCACGCACCGCAGGCTGCGATGCCTAATCCCAAGGCGGGCGCCGCGCGCGGAAAACGCAGCGCGTGCATCAGTGCCACGGCGAAAAATGCACGGGCGTCATAAGGCTGGACTGGATGTCTTCAACCAACGCGCCGTGCTGCTTGAGAAAATCGCGCCACGCCGCGACTTGCAGCATGTCCGCCACCGGCAGCGTATTGGCATACGCCGACAAATGCACCACCTCGTTCACGTCGCCGCTATTCCCGGTCCAAGTCGCCACCGCCGCCGCCCACAGCGGCGCGGGCAACTCATCCTGTAGCAGCGCGGCAAACGCGCGAGTTTTACCCGGACCGGTGCGGAAGATGCGCATCTCATACAAATTGCCCGGCACCGCCGGCACCTTGGGATCGGCCAGCGGGGTCAGTAGGCGCGATATTTGCCGGCGCATCAGCGGCTGTGAATGCGGCAGATAGTCATTGCGCCACACCTCCTGCGTTTGCAGCTTTGCGCGCAGCACTTCGCGCGTCGCCACCGATTCGTGCTCCCACAGGTTGAACACACAATTGACCGCGCCGATTTCGCACGCCCAAAAGCCCAGCAGCTTGCCGTAATCATCGCCGCGAAACGGCACCGCGACTTTTCCGGCATGGTTTATATAGTCATCGAGTTTTCCGACGGCTATTTCGTAAAAACGCAGTTCGTGCAACATGGCGATTGTTCCTGTTCCATGGGAATGCCGCGGCAGCGCGGCAACAAGCTCGATTTTAGTCGAATGCCTCTGCAGCGTAATGCGATGCGCAATCTTGCGTAACGCGCCAGTCGTGATAATGTACGTGCTCAAACCCGGAGCGTGGCGCAAACCAATGGTTTACTTACGCCGCCCCGCGGATACAATCGCCTTCAGGAGATTCGCCATGAAATCCAATCACACCATGAAACAGAACCGCCGGGCATTTCTTCAGGCGCTCGGCGCAGTACTCGTCGCGGGCAATTTACCGCTTGCGGTGCGCGCGCAAACCGGCCCCACCGGCAAAATGAAAATCGGCATCATCGGATCCGGCAGAGTCGGCGGCGCTGTCGGTGGCGCGTGGGTAAAAGCAGGCCACGAAGTCATGTTCTCGTCGCTCAACCTCGACGACGACAAAAAACTGGCGGCCAGTCTCGGCGGCGGTGCGCGCGCCGGCACGCCACGTGAGGCTGCGGCATTCGGCACGGTGTTGTTGATCTCGGTGCCCTACAAGGCGCTGCCCAGCGTCGGCAAGGATTTGGGCGAGTTGCTCAAGGGCAAAATCGTAATCGACACCTCCAACCCCATCGTCGCGCGCGACGGCGACATGGCGGTGGCGGCACGCGAAAAAGGCGCCGGCCTATCGTCGATGGAGTTTCTGCCCGGCGCGCGCATCGTGCGCGCCTTCAATGCCGTCGGCTATGCGCGGATGGCAGATGCTGCCGGCAAGAGCGAACGCATGGGCATGCCGATCGCCGGCGACGATCAGAACGCGATCACCACCGCGTCCGCCCTGATCCGCGAAGTCGGCTACGAGCCGGTGCTGGTGGGCACCCTCGCCGCGATGGGCAAACATTTGATTCCCGGCACGCCACTGGCGGGCGAGCGCTCACCCGACGAAGTGCGACGCGTGGCGGCGACGCTCAAGTAAATCGTTACGACTATCAGGAAACCAGCATGATCTACGCCATGAGCGGAACCGAAGCGCTGCAAAAACGCCACGTGATTCATTCACCCGGCACCGGTATTGAACACTGGGCCACCACGTTTTTTGGCCCGCGATCTTCAACCACGGTAGCACCCGGCCCGCAGGCCACCATGACCGAGATGACGCCAAACGAAACCATTGTTCCGCACTTTCACGGCGTGACGCAGTTTCAGTTGTTTCCGGCGGGCGCCGGCACCATCGGCAAAGGCGATCCCATACTGCCGTTGATGGTGCAGTACAAAGATCGTCACACTGCGTACGGCCCCTTGATCGCCGGCCCGCAGGGGTTGTCGTTCATGGCATTGCGCATCAAGACCGGCGACTCGGCGCCGGTGTACTTGAACAAACCGGGCTACCGCGAAAAATTAAAACCCAGCAAGCGGCGCAATTTGTTTTCGGCGCCCATCGTGTTGTCCACCGAGCCGGTATTGATGCATCGGAAAGAAGCCTCATGGGAAGCGCTGTTTGATGCGTCAAAAATCGACGACGAAATGGCCGCGCATGTGCTGCGGCTGGGCGCGAACATGACCGCGATGGGGCCCGATCCGGCCAAAAGCGGCGGCTATTATCTGTTTGTGGCGAATGGCACGCTGATCAACGCGGGCACGGAAATGCCGCTGTGGTCGATGGTGGTGGTGGAATCGACCGAACCCGCCGTCGAAATCAAGGCGGGCGCCAAAGGTCTCGAAGTGCTGGTGTTGCAGTATCCGCGCGAAGTAGATTAAAGCAGCCATGCACGCGTTGCAGATTCGCCGCTGACCCGATTGGATAAACCGGCCTTACTTTCGTCGCGCGCGCCCTGCCCGTGCGGCAGCGAACAACTGTACACCGCGTGCTGCGGCCCGTGGCACACGGGTTTGAGCGCCGGCATTTACGCGCCGACACCCGAGGCGCTGATGCGCTCGCGCTACAGCGCCTATGTCGTCGGGCTGATCGACTACCTGCTGGCGACCTGGCACCCGTCCACGTCGCCGGGTGATCTGGAACTCTCGCCCGTCAAGTGGCTGGGGCTGGAAGTGCGCCATACCGAAGCCGAAGGCGACGCCGGCGTGGTAGAGTTTGTCGCGCGATGCCGCACCAGCAATGGCGCGCAACGTCTGCACGAGACCAGCCGCTTTGTGCGTCAGGACGGACGCTGGCTGTACATCGATGGCCAGATGATAGAAGACACCTGACAACCCGCGCTGCACCCCTTTATTTCACAACCACGATGGCAAACCCCACTTGACTACCGCAACGCCTGAATCCGACCGCAAGGCCAAGATCGACGCAATCCTGCTCAAACTGCCGGGCGCGAGCGCGCGCAAAATCAACGGCCTCGACGCCTACTTCGTCAGCGACAAAATGTTTGCCTGCATCAGCGGCAACGGCGTCGGCATCCGTCTGCCCGCCGCCACGGCCACCGAATTGCAGTTCTCGCGCGACAACGTGTTTCCGTTTACGCCAGGCGGCGTGGTCAGCACGCGCGAATGGATACAGATCAATCGCGCCGACGCAGCCGATTACGAAAAAGACCTCGAACTGTTTCA
>CAMDDY010000072.1 GCA_945893125.1 Bordetella parapertussis | reverse complement strand
GACCAACTCCTTGCCGCTGCCGGATTCGCCCTGCACCAAGACCGGAAACGGCGACGCGGCGAATTGCGTGATCTGCCGGCGCAGTTTTTCGACCGGCATGCTGCTGCCGAGCAGACTGACACCGGTAGCGCTTTTCTCGGCCTTGCCCGCCTGCAACGCCTGCAACAATAGTTTCTTGAGCGTGGCCGGATCGGCGGGCTTGGCCACGAATTCAATCGCCCCCAGCGTGCGCGCGTGACGCGCGTTCGCGTCGTCGCTTTGCCCCGACAGCACGATGATTTTCATTTCCGGCGCGTAGGCCACCAGCTCCGCGATCAGCCGGAAGCCTTCGTCGGGGCGATGCGGCGACGGCGGCAGCCCCAGATCGACCAGCGCGAGTTGCGGCGGCTGATCGAATTGGCGCATCACCCCGCGCGCCTGCTCGCGTGATTCGGCGACACTGACGGTAAAATCGCGGCTCAACACAAAATCAAGCGTATCGCGGATCAGCGGATCGTCATCGACGATCAGCAGATCGGGCTTGCGGATTGCGTTTGGATCGCTCATGGGTTCAGGGCGATTGTGCCAGATTGCTGCTGGCGGTGGTGGTGCAAACGATTGGAAACAATAAACGGCAGCTAATTTCAGCCAATCAATTACGCTTTAAACGTGCATCCATGCGCTGCGTATATTCATGGCGGACCCCATTTTTCCATCAAACAGCGTCTTGCGACTGGACCAGCCGATGGGCAAGTCCAAGTGCAATGCGTCGCCAGAGATCAGGGTAAGTTGCGGCAATTTCATTAAATTTTGTAGGCGGAATATGCGCGGCAGCGACGGTGTCGACGGCAACAACAGACGCCGAGCGCCCCTTGAACGGCTCCAGCAGTCCGACTTCGCCTACATGCATATCGGCATTACAAGTTGCGATTTCCCGCTCGCCCTTGCGAATAGAAACCGTTCCAGCAAGTATAAAAAAGAGGTCGCCGCCTCTATCGCCTTCCGTGAACAGTATTGCGTCAGGCGCGAATTGCTTCAGCAGGGCGATCGTGGATATTTTTTTGGCAACTTCGGTATTGCCATTAATCAGAAATTGCCGACGCAGGCCATTCAGTAACGCCGCTTGTCCTGCCGGGCCATTGAATTGTTCGGTCATCGTCCTCGCTCCTTATAGAGTTCCTTATAGGGTCAGACACGATAAAATATGATATCCTGCGCGATTCCAATCCGACCACTCGCAATATACGCCCATGGCCCGCCTTCCGCGCTACATCATTCCCGGTCAGCCGCAGCACATCATCCAACGCGGCAATAACCGCCAGGACATCTTCGTCTCAGACGAAGACTATCAGTTTTTCCGCGATGCGTTGGTTGACGCTTGCGTCAAACACGATTTGGCCGTCCACGCTTACGTCTGGATGACTAACCACATTCATTTGCTGGCAACGCCAGACGCGGCGGATAGCATCAGCAAGGTCTTTCAATCCGTGGGCCGCCGCTACGTGCAGTATTTCAACTTCAACAATAAACGCAGCGGCACGCTATGGGAAGGCCGCTACCGGGCGACGGTGGTGGACAGCGAGCGTTACCTGCTGACCGTGATGCGTTATATCGAACTTAACCCGGTTCGAGCGGGCATGGTCGCGCACCCGCGCGATTATTCATGGTCCAGTTACGCGCACAACGCAGGTGGCGACACTGGAAAGAACGTGGATTGGCTGACGCCGCAACGGGAATACCTGCGGCTGGGGCGCACAGTTCAGGCGCGGCAAGAGGCGTACCGGCAACTCTTCAAGGCTGCGGTGACGAAGGATGATCTTAAGTCCATCCGCGATAGCACGCACAAGGGTTGGGCATTGGGAAGCGAGCGCTTTATTAAAAAGATCGAGGCATTAAGTCAGCGGCGCGCCGTTTCCAAGGGGGTGGGGCGTCCGAAGATGAAGGACGATAAGCGTATCTGACCTTATACCCGCTAGCCACATAGTCACAGATCGCGCTATTGGTCAACCGGCGTGAAATCAGCCTTGGTCGCGGAACAATCAGGACACTTCCAGGTATCGGGTATGTCTTTCCATCGGGTGCCGGGCGCGATGCCTTCCTCGGGAAGGCCCAGTGCTTCGTCGTAAACGAAGGCGCATAACTCGCACAGATGTTTGCGTTGCGTGTGTGTGCCGCCGATACTCTCGGAGGCGTGTGCGCCCGCCGCTGCCTGTAGCGCGGGGAAATTAAGCACCGCGACATCCACCCCCTGTTCGCCGGCTTGCAGTGTGAATGCATTTTCATCGGGCGTGACATAAGCGATGCTGAACGCGTGATACGCCTTGTTCTGGTAGGCGAGACTTCCGCCCATCACCAGAATGAATTGCCCATCGGTATTGGCCGCACTCGGGCACTTGAGGCCTGCGCCGGGCTTGAGCTTTCCGGTGAAGACGGCCAGGCCGTTGTCGTCCTTGATGCTTTCAAGCCGCGTCAAGCCGCCTGCCTGATCCACCTCGGGGTAAGTCACATGCGTGGATACCTGCATGGGCTTGCGACTCGGGATATTCGCGAGCTTTTCACGGGAATCCGGCATGAATTGCGGACCGCCCAGCGTGTCCTTGCGTGGGCGTATGGTCAACAGCCCCAGGCCCTTGTCGCTCCAGATGATGGGGCCGTAGGGTGTATGCGCCTTCGAAAAATGCACGAGGTTGGGCGCCAGCTTGTGCTTGCCCATCGCGCCTTCGCCGTCGATGATGACTTGAAACTGGTCTGTCCCGTGATAGTGCGCCCGCAGCAGGCGCTGCGGCGTGCATTCCAGCAACCACGCTTGCGCGAGATTGGGCTGGTCCTTGGAAAAGCCGATGTACTCGGTGCGCCAGCCTTTGTGTCCGCCGGCGATATCGCGCTCCACCTTCCTTGATTTGAAGTCTTCATGCGCTGCAATCTGAATCATCTGAATCTCCTGTTCACGGTTGCGACGTGTGTCAATTCGCGTTGATCCTGATATTGGCCTGTTTCACCACGCGCGCCCATTTCTCAAGTTCGCTGCCGACAAACGTGCTGAACTCCTGCGGGGAATCGCCGACCGGATCGAGGCCGTTGCTGATTAATCGTTCGCGCACATCGGGCTGGCGAATGGCGTTGACGAATTCGCGGTTGAGCGTGGTGATGATGGCGGCGGGCGTTTTGGCGGGCGCCATGAATCCGTACCAACCCGCAGAATCAAAACCCGGATAGCCCGATTCGGCGATGGTGGGCAATTCCGGCGCGGCCGCGGACCGTTTGCTGGTCGATATGGCCAGGCCGCGCAGCCTGCCGCTTCTGATGTGCGGCATAGCCGTGGGCGCGATGTTGACGGCCATCTGCACTTGTCCCCCGATGGTTTCGGTAATTGCCGCAGCGAGCGTTTTATAGCTCACATGCACCACGTTGATCCCCGCAGTCTGCTTGAAGAGTTCCATCGTCAGATGGCTGGCCGCGCCGGGCGTGGTGGCGCTGAAATAGATCTGTCCCGGATGCGCCTTGGCAAAGCGCACCAGCTCCGCCAGCGATTTGGGCGGCAGCGACGGATGCACGGCGAACACCCACGGTGAAGTGACCGCCAGTGTGACCGGTGCGAAGTCGCGCGCGGTGTCATAGGTTATCTTGTAGAAATTCGGCGCAATCATGGTGGAGGCGACCGCTTTGAGCAGGGTATATCCATCGGGCGCGGCGCGCGCCACGTACTCGGCGCCAATGGTGGTGCCGGCGCCGGTACGTTCTTCAACGATGACTTGCTGACCCAGCGTGGCGGCCAGTCTCTGGCCGAGCAGGCGCGGCACGATATCGGCGCCGCCGGTGGAAATAATTCGTATCGGTTTATTTGGATAAGCGGGTTGCGCCTGCGCCTGCGCGGCGGCGCCGGATAAAACGCCTAACGTGGCGGCGCAAATCAACCTTCGCTGTTGCATGAATCCTCCAGAGATCGTGTTTTTACAGCTGCGGTTCCCCAAGCGTTGCCATAACTGCCCGCAAGGCGAACGCCGGCTCCGGCTGGGATTATAATCCGCCAAAATATCAGGCGACCACCCTAATGCGGAAGCGGGGAGCAAACGTGAGCCAACCACCAACACACCCTATGGATCAATTGCAGCATCGCGTCAATGCCGACGAGAGGCTGGTGTGGCGCGGGCGTTATGTCGATACAGCTTTTCTGGTCGAGGCCGGCGAGCACGCGTGGCTGATTCAGGTGGCCGAGGGCCGCATCGCCGCAGTCAAGCGCGGGCCATTGGTGATGCCGAGTTGGACCTTTGCCCTGCGCGCGCCGCGCGAGGCATGGGATACCTTCTGGTTGCCGGCGCCGCCGCCGGGCTATCATGACTTGCTTGCATTGGTGAAACGCCGCGCGCTGCGCATCGAAGGTAACCTGCATCCGTTCATGGCGAATCTGCTTTATTTCAAAGGCGTGATGGCCGCGCCGCGTGCGAGCGAGATGACGCGATGACCCCCGGCTTTGAACCCATCACGGGCCGTTACCTGCGCATCGATCTGCTGGGCAAAGCGCACCGCGTGTATATCGAAGAGGCGGGGCAGGGCATCCCCTTGCTGTGCTTGCACACGGCCGCTTCCGACACACGGCAATTCCGCGGGCTGATGAATGACGCGCGCGTCCTTGAGCATTTTCGCGTGATTGCATTTGATCTGCCGTGGCACGGTAAATCTTCGCCGCCCGCGGGTTGGCAGAACACGGAGTACCGGCTCACCACGCGCGATTACGTGGACATGATTTTGACCATGATCGACGCCCTGTCGCTCGAGCGTCCGGTGGCGATGGGGTGTTCCATCGGCGGGCGCATGGCGCTGCATCTCGCATTGGATTATCCGGAACGTTTTCGCGCAATCATCGGCTTGCAGGCGGGCGCCCACGTTGATCCCTATTACGATCTGTCATGGCTGCACCGCCCCGATGTGCATGGCGGCGAGGTGTCCGCGGGCATCGTGTCCGGCCTGATGGGGCCGCGCAGCCCGGAAGCCGAGCGTTGGGAAACGCTGTGGCATTACATGCAGGGCGGCCCGGGGGTGTTCAAGGGCGATCTGTATTTTTATACCATCGATGGCGACATGCGCGGGCGATTGGGGGACATCGACACCACGCGTTGTCCGCTGTATTTACTGTCGGGTGAATACGATTATTCCTGCGCGCCCGAGGATACGCTCGACGCCGCGCGGCGCATCAAAGGCGCGCAGGCGACGATCATGCAGGGCCTGGGGCATTTTCCGATGAGCGAGGATCCGCGGCGTTTCATGACGTACCTGTTGCCGGTGCTGGATCGCATTCGCGGCGCGTGAGTGAATTACGCGTCTATTTCGTACGGTACCATTGCGTTGCCATTACGCGATCAATGCCATGAACGCCTGCTCGATATCACCGGCATTCTGATCGCGCATTAATTCGGCGGGCGTGCCGGCAAAACGCAGCGTGCCGCCGTCGATCACCGCGACACGCTCGCACATTTCTTCAACGTCGGCGAGTACGTGCGAGGTGAAAAAAATGGTTTTGCCTTCGTCGCGCAGTGATTGCAGTTTGCGTTTGAGCAGGATGCGCGCGCGCGGATCGAGGCCGCTCGCGGGTTCGTCGAGCACGTATAAATCCTTGCGCGACAACAGGCAGGCGGCAAGCCCCAGCTTTTGATTCATCCCCTTGGAGTAGGCGCGCACCGGCCGGGTGAGCGCGGCGGGATCGAGATCGAGTTCGCTCAACAAAGCTTCCGCGGCGCCGGGTTCATAGGCCACGCGGTGCATGCGCGCCATATACTGCAAAAAATCGCCGCCGGTGAGGTAATACGGCGGACTGAATCGCTCCGGCAGATACGCCAGCCGCGCGCGGGACTTCGTTTGGCGGTGCGGCACGCCGAAGATTTCGATCGCACTGCCAGGGTTACGATCGGGTTCGCAAAAATCGAGCAGGCATTTGATCAGTGTGGTTTTACCCGCGCCGTTGGCGCCGGCGAGGCCGAAGCATTCTCCGGCGTTCACGCTGAGGGTGAAATCGTACAGCGCGCCCGTGCGCGGCCCCGTGCGTGTTTCCACATAGGTTTTGCACACGTGCTCAAATCGTAATGCGGCAACGCTCAAGCGGCCTCCGGGTATGGCTGTGACGTCATGCGAGCCGCGATTTTGGCATAAGCGTGCCTGACATAATGAAACCCACGCATGAATTTCACACGGTCAGGCACGCTCGGGGCTCTGCGTCAGATTGTGATTACCGCGGCGAGCCGCTAGAATCGGCGCATTATTCATTACGCCATTAAATCCCGGTCGCGGTCAGCGTGCTGTGTCAGACAATAATCTCATAGAAATCAAAGACGTAAGCTATGCTTACGGCACGCGTCCGATTCTCACCGGCATCAATATGTCGATCCGGCGCGGCAGCACGGTTGCCATCATGGGCATCAGCGGGTCAGGCAAGACCACATTATTACGATTGATTGCCGGCGTGATGAAGGCCAAACAGGGCGAAGTGTGGGTCGGTGGTCAGCGCATTAACGATCTGGATCAGGCGGGCATTTATAAAATGCGCCGCCGTCTGGGCATGATGTTCCAGTTCGGCGCGCTGTTCACCGATCTGTCGGTGTTCGACAACGTGGCGTTCCAGATGCGCGAACACACCGATTTGTCCGAAGCGATGATCCGTGATCTGGTGTTGATGAAGCTGCACGCGGTGGGGCTGCGCGGCGCGCACCAACTGATGCCGGCGGAGTTGTCGGGTGGCATGTCGCGCCGGGTGGCGCTGGCGCGCGCGATTGCGCTGGATCCGATGCTGATGCTGTACGATGAACCGTTCACCGGCCTTGACCCGATTGCGATGGGCATTATCAGCAATCTCATCAAGGAACTGAATGCCGCGCTCGGCGCCACCTCGATCGTGGTGACGCACGACGTGCATGAGGCGATGGAAGTGGTCGACTACGTGTACTATCTGTCCGACGGCAAAATGGTGGCGCACGGCACGCCGGACGAAATCCGCGGCTCGACCGATCCGCTGGTGCGGCAATTCGTGTACGGCGAATTCGACGGTCCGGTGGCGTATCAGTATCCGAGCCGCACGCTGGTGGATGACCTGAGATTGAGTGCCTAAGTTGAGTGCATAAACAAGGTTATGGCGACACACAAAGGATTTTCAATACGCAGAATCGGCGCCGCCGCCATCGACGGCATGCTGCGGCTGGGCTACGCCACGCGCTTTCTGGCGCGCACCGTGTTGAGTTCCGGTACCAGTTTTCGCCGGCCGCGGCTGGTGATACGCGAGTTGTATTTCACCGGCGTGCTGTCGCTGATTATTATCATCGTGTCGGGCTTGTTTGTCGGCATGGTGCTGGGGTTTCAGGGCTACCACACGCTGCAAACCTATGGCTCGGAATCCGCGCTCGGCGTGCTGGTGGCGTTGTCGCTGGTGCGCGAATTGGGGCCGGTGGTGTCCGCGCTGTTGTTCGCCAGCCGCGCCGGTTCGGCGATGACCGCGGAGATCGGGCTGATGAAAGCCACCGAGCAGTTGTCGGCGATGGAAATGATGGCGGTTGATCCGATTTCGCGCGTGGTGGCGCCGCGTTTCTGGGCGGGGGTGATTTCGATGCCGCTGTTGGCGGCGATGTTCAGCGCGATGGGTGTATTCGGCGGTTACCTTGTGGGCGTGGTGCTGATCGGCGTTGACGAAGGCTCGTTCTGGTCGCAGATGCAAAGCGCAGTGGATTTTCGCGAAGACATCATGAACGGCGTGATCAAAAGCGTGGTGTTTGGTTTGGCGGTGACGTGGATTTCGCTGTTTGAAGGCTACGACGCGCCGCCGACCGCCGAGGGGGTATCGGGTGCGACCACGCGCACCGTGGTCACCTCATCGCTGGCGATTCTGGCGTTGGATTTCTTGTTAACGGCATTCATGTTCCGGGGGGTATGATGGAGCGATCCACACTCGATCTTTGGGTAGGGCTTTTTGTGGTGGCGGGCATCGGCGCGCTGATGGTGCTGGCGATGAAAGTCGGTAACATGAGCGGCATAAGCGCGGGGGATAGTTATGCGCTGACCGCTAATTTTGAAAACATCGGCGGTTTGAAACCGCGCGCGCCGGTCAAGAGCGCGGGGGTGGTGGTCGGGCGCGTATCGGGGATTCGGTTCGATAACGAAAAATTCGTTGCCACGGTGTCGATGAGCATCGACAAGGCGTACAAATTTCCCAAGGACAGCAGCGCATCGATACTGACTTCGGGCTTGCTCGGCGAGCAATACATCGGCCTTGAAGGCGGTGGTGACACCGCCAATCTCGCGGCGGGCGACCGTATCAAACAAACGCAATCGGCGATGGTGATTGAAAAACTGATAGGGCAGTTTTTGTACAGCAAGGCCGCGGAAGGCGGCGACAAGAAATAATCGTAATGACCGTGAACCTGCTGGGAGATACCATGCGTTATTTACATAAGTTTTTGTTTTTAATGATATTTTTTTGCGCATCGCTGGCGCCGGCGCAAGCACAAGGCCAGGGCCAGATGCTCGCGCCGGATGCGCTGGCGAAATCCGTCACGGATGACGTGCTCGCGGTGATCCGCGCCGACAAGGACATTCAATCGGGCAATCAGAAAAAAGTGCTGGAACTGGTTGAAGCCAAGGTGCTGCCGCATTTCAGTTTTCCGCGCATGACGCAGTTGGCGATGGGGCGCAACTGGCGCTCGGCGAATCCTGAGCAGCAAAAGAAATTGGTCGGGGAATTCCGTACCCTGCTGGTGCGCACCTATACCACCGCGTTTACGCAATACAAGAACCAGACGGTGGAATACAAACCGTTGCGCGCGGCGGTGGGGGACACCGAAGTCGTGGTGCAATCGCTGATCAAGCAAAACAGCGGTCCGCCGGTGGCGGTGGATTACAGCATGGAGAAAACCGATACCGGGTGGAAGGTCTACAACATGAAGATCGAGGGCATCAGCCTGATCGAAAATTATCGCAACAGCTTCAACACCGAGATCCAGAAAAACGGCGTGGATGGGCTGATCGCGGCACTCGCCGACAAAAACCGCGGCACGCAGGTAACGCAAAAGTGATGGCGCGATGATTACGTTGAACGGTGATCGCGCCGTGCTCGCGGGGCCGGTGACGCTGGCGAACGTCAACGCGGTGCTCGACGAAGGCAATGGCGTGTTCAAGGCGCCGTCGCTCACGCTGGATCTCGCGGGCGTCACCGACGTGGATTCGACGGCGGTGAGCGTGCTGCTCGAATGGCGGCGCGCCGCCGCGCGCGACCAGCGTGTCATCGGTTACGTCAACTATCCCGACAATCTTAAAAGCCTGATCAAGCTCTACGGCGTGTCCGAGCTGCTTGCATCGTGAGGCGTGCTTGCGCTGAGTGATGAGTGTTTGTTTTTGCGTGGTGAGTCAAAACCTATTGTACCGCCGTTCACTCAATACCGCCGTTCACTCAACCCTCAACCCTCAACCCTCAACACTCAAAACTAAACACTCAGCCTATCGCTCGTCATGATTCCCGCCATCAAAGTCGAGCAGATTACCAAGCAATACCGCGACCTGCGCGCGCTGGATGGTGTTGATCTCGATATCGCGCCGGGCGAATTTTTCGGTCTGCTGGGCCCCAATGGCGCGGGTAAAACCACCTTGATCAGCATCATCGCGGGCCTCGCGCGCGCCACCTCGGGGAGCGCGAGCGTGATGGGGCACGACGTAGTGAGCGACTACCGCGCCGCGCGCCGGAGCTTGGGCGTGGTGCCGCAGGAACTGGTGATGGATCCATTTTTCACCGTGCGTGAGACGCTCACGTTTCAGTCGGGCTACTTCGGCATCAAGCATAACGATGCGTGGATCGACGAAGTCATCGAACATCTCGACCTCGCCGATAAGGCGCACACCAACATGCGCCAGCTCTCCGGCGGCATGAAGCGCCGCGTGCTGGTGGCGCAGGCGCTGGTGCATAAACCGCCGGTGATTATTCTCGACGAGCCGACCGCGGGCGTGGATGTCGAATTGCGCCAGGGGTTGTGGCGCTTCATTCGCGGGTTGAATGAAGATGGACACACGATCGTGTTGACCACGCACTACCTCGAAGAAGCCGAAGCGCTGTGCGGCCGCATCGCCATGTTGAAGCAGGGCCGCGTGGTCGCGCTCGATACCACGCAGAATCTGCTGCGCAAACATTCGGGTTGCTACGTTGATCTGCGGCTGATCCCGGATGTGCTGCCGGAAGCATTAAAGCCATTGGTGGTGGGCCATGCGGATGGGGGGTGCCGCCTCGCGCTGAACGATTACGTCGAGCTCGAAGGCATCATGGCGGCCATCCGCGGCGCCGGTATCAAGGTGCAGGAAATGGAAGTGGTGCAGCCGGCTCTGGAAGAAGTGTTTGTGCAGATTATGCAGAAGGCGTGAACGAGTGAACGAGTTAACGAGTGAACAAGTGAACACCAGGTACGGCGCGATGCGGGTTTACCCGTTCACCCGTTCACCCGTTCACTCGTTCACGGTCTGCAAATGACCGGCTTCTACACCCTGTTCCAAAAAGAATGGCTGCGCTTCTGGAAAGTCGCGGTGCAGACCGTGCTTGCGCCGATGCTGACCGCGCTGCTGTATTTGTTTGTGTTCGCGCACACGCTGCGCGGGCACGTGGAGGTATTTCCCGGCGTGGACTTCGCTTCATTCCTCATCCCGGGCCTTGCGATGATGTCGGTGCTGCAAAATTCGTTCGCCAACAGTTCGTCAAGCCTGATGCAATCGAAAATGCAGGGCAACATCGTGTTTGTGCTGTTGCCGCCGATTTCACACCGCGAGTTTTTCTTTGCTTACCTGCTGGCGGCGATGGGACGCGGGCTTACCGTGGGCGCGGGCATGTTTCTGCTGACCCTGTGGTTTGTGCCGGTGCCGCTGGAACACCCGTTGTGGGCGCTCACGTTCGCGGTGGCCGGCAGCGGCGTGATGGGCGCGCTGGGCATTGTCGCCGGCATGCATTCGGACAAAGTGGACGAACTCTCGGTATTCACCAATTTCATCATCCTGCCGCTGACGTTTCTCGCGGGCGTGTTTTATTCGATACACTCGCTGCCGCCGTTTTGGCAAAAAGTGTCGTATCTCAACCCGATTTTCTACATGATCGACGGTTTTCGCTATGGCTTCTTCGGTCGCGGCGACGTTTCACCGTGGGTAAGTTTGGCCATTGTGTCGGCGGTGTTCGCGGGCATATCATTGCTGGCACTCTGGTTGATCAAAACCGGATATAAATTAAGGCATTAAATTCATCATGACGACACCGGAACAACTCCAAGGCTATATTCAAAACGGCATGCAGTGCGATCACGTGGCGGTGACGGGCGATGGCGCCCATTTCGAGGCGGTGATTGTCAGCCCGTTGTTTCGCGACAAATCGCGCGTGCAGCGGCATCAAATCGTCTACCAGGCGCTGGGCGACCGCATGCGCGAGGAAATCCACGCGCTGTCGATGCAGACGCTGACGCCCGAGGATTGGGCCGGCCGGCAGCAGTAAATGGAAAAACTGGCCATCGAAGGCGGCGTGGCGCTCAATGGTGAAGTGGCGATCTCCGGCGCTAAAAATGCGGCGTTGCCGATATTGTGCGCGGGATTGTTGACCGCCGAGCCGTTGATTGTCAGCAACGTGCCGCATCTGCGCGACGTGACGACCATGCTGTCGTTGCTCGGCCAGATGGGCATGAAAATTTCGGTCGATGAAAAACTCGGCATCGAACTGTGCGCGGCGGATATACACACACCCGAAGCGCCGTACGAAATGGTGAAAACCATGCGCGCATCAGTGCTGGTGCTGGGGCCGCTGACCGCGCGCTTTGGCGAGGCGCGGGTGTCGCTGCCCGGCGGCTGCGCGATCGGCCTGCGTCCGGTCGATCAGCATTTGAAAGGCTTACAGGCGATGGGCGCGACCATCACCATGGATCATGGTTACATGATCGTGCGTGCGCCGCGCCTGAAAGGCGCGCGCATGTGCATGGATCTGGTTACCGTCACCGGCACTGAAAACCTGATGATGGCGGCGGCGCTGGCCGAGGGCACGACCCTCATCGAAAACGCCGCGCGCGAACCGGAGGTGGTTGATCTGGCGGTGTGCCTGACCGCCATGGGGGCAAAAATCAAAGGCGCGGGCACCGACACCATCACCATCGAAGGCGTGGATAAATTACACGGCGCGAGTCACGGCGTGATGCCGGATCGCATCGAGACGGGCACCTTTCTGGTGGCCGCTGCGGCGACCGGCGGCAGCGTAAAAGTAACCGGCGCGCGGCCCGGCACGCTCGATGCCGTGCTCGACAAGTTGCGCGAAGCGGGCGCGAAAATTGAAGCAGGTGAAGACTGGATCAGCGTTGCACCGGGCGGCCCGTTGCGCGCGATCAATCTGCGCACCGCGCCGTATCCGGCGTTTCCCACCGACATGCAGGCTCAGTTCGTGGCGTTGAACTGCATCGCCAACGGCACCGGCGTGGTGAATGAAACGATTTTCGAAAACCGCTTCATGCACGTGCAGGAGTTGCAGCGCCTCGGCGCCGATATCGAAGTGGAAGGCAACACCGCCATCGTGAAAGGCGTGGCGCATCTTGACGGCGCCACCGTGATGGCGACGGATTTACGCGCCTCGGCGAGCCTGGTGATCGCGGGGCTGGTGGCGCGCGGCACCACCGTCGTGGATCGCATTTATCATCTGGATCGCGGCTACGAAGCCATCGAGGAAAAACTCTCCAAGCTTGGCGCGCGAATCAAGCGCATAGGATAATCATTTAAAAACAAGGAGTTGCATGTGACTCAGGTTTATGACCCAACGGCCCCGATCCCGGAAGCCTTGCAGAATATGCGGCGTTCAGTGAACGATCTCGCCGGCAAGGTGGTCGGCTTTATCGACAACGCCAAGCCCAATTTTAATTTGCTCGCCGATGACATCGCCGAACTGCTGACCACCCGCTACGGCGTGAAAACCGTGATCAAGCGCGCCAAGCGCGGCGCGTCGATGCCGGCCACGCCACAAGTCATTGATGAGCTCGCCGCGCAGTGCGATCTGGTGGTCACCGGCTCCGGCGACTGAGGCTCGTGCACGTCGTGGAGTGTCCACGACAGTGTAGAAATCGCCAAGCGCGGCCGCGCCGCGATCACGGTGGTGTCGAATGCGTTCATCGGTTTGGGCCGCGCGCAGGCGCGCGCGCTGGGACATCCCGGCTTGCCGCTGGCGGTGATACCGCATCCGTTCGGCAGCCGCACGCGCGACGAAGTGCGCGCACTCGCCGAGCAGTGCGTGGGCGATATCGTCAAGCTGGCGGCGGCGAAATGAGTGTCCCGTTAACGCGCGCGATGCTGGCAGAGTTGGTGGAGGCGCCGGATGATCTCGATGAACTGATCGAGTTTTTCCACGCGCGGCGCTGGAGCGACGGCCTGCCCATCGTGCCGCCCACGCGTGAACGCGTAGCACGCATGCTCTCCTGCACGCATCGCAAGCCCGACGAAGTGATTGCCAAGGTCGCGCCCGGTTTCGGCGCGGCCACGGTCGAACGCATCGCGATCAACGCCGTGATGGCGGGTTGCCGCGCTGATTATCTGCCGGTACTGATTGCCGCCGTGCAGGCGATGAGTGCGGCGGAATTCAATTTGCAGGGTATACAGGCCACCACCAATCCCGTGGCGGTATGGCTGGTGGTCAACGGCCCGATCGCCGAACAACTGGGTGTGAACGGCGGCATGAATTGTCTCGGGCAGGGCACGGTGGCGAATGCCACACTGGGGCGCGCACTGCGGTTGATACTGCAAAACCTCGGCGGCGCCGTGCCCGGCGAGATGGATCGCGCCACCCACGGCATGCCCGGCAAGTTTTCCTTTTGCTGCGCCGAAAATGAAGCGCAAAGCCCGTGGGAAGCGCTGCATGTCGAGCGCGGCTTCAAGCGCGAGCTCAGCACCGTTACGGTCATAGGCGCTGCGGGCACGCATAACATGAATACCCATGCCAAGGACGCCGACGATTTGATCCGCGTGATCGCCGACACCATGGCGTTCCCCACCAGCAACGATTACTGGATCGCCGGCGAGCCGTGGATCATCCTGTCGCCGGAGCACGCGGCGGTGTTGCACGCGGGCGGATTGAGCAAGGCCGATGTAAAGCGCCGCTTGTGGGAGGAATCGAAAATGTCCGCGAGCCGCATGGCGAAAATGGAACTCGCGCGCACGCAGACCGCGCGCTCGGAGGAATTGGGCGCGATTACCGCGGATACCTTATTGCCGGTGTCGCGCGGGCCGGAAGGCGTGGGGATATTGGTGGCCGGGGGGCCGGGGACGCATTCGGTTTATGTGGCGTCGTTTGGGGATACGCGGGCGGTGACGCGGGAAGTGGTGTTGTAGAAGGGCGCAATGCTCCGCTTCAAGTGTACCCTTGTCCCATTGCGCCGAATGTTCTGAACCTACCAAAACATTAACATCAACTTCGCCGGGGGCAGCCCGGCGGCTGGTCACTTTTCTTGCTCCGCCAAGAAAAGTAACCCAAAGAAGGCTGCCCCCGGTTCGCCGGCCCTTCGGGCTACCCTGCGCTGCTCGCGAAAACTGGCGGCTGCGGAACTCGCGCTCGCAAAGGACGCGAGCACTCAGACAGTCCTCGCCGACCCCTCCAGTTTCCGCTGCGCTGCTCGGCGTCTCTCAGGGGGATTTTCTGTCCACGCTCGCGCGAATGCATGCATTGCTATTCTTCGTTGCAATGCCCAAAAACCGAAGGGCGCAATCT
>CAMDDY010000071.1 GCA_945893125.1 Bordetella parapertussis | reverse complement strand
ACAGCTCAGCCAACGGTGTTCCGCAAACGACTGCGCAGTCGCTCGGCAGCCTGCTTAAGTCCGCGCGCGATATCATGCGCAAGGACAAGGGGCTGAACGGCGATCTCGACCGTCTGCCGCTGCTGACGTGGATCATGTTCCTCAAATTTCTCGACGATCTCGAAACCCAGCGCGAGCAGGAAGCCGCACTCGCCGGCAAAAAATTCCGCGCGGCGGTCGAAGCGCCGTATCGCTGGCGCGACTGGGCGGCGAATCCGCTGGGCGTCACCGGCGATGAATTGCTCGCCTTTATCAACAACGAAGAATGCACGCGGCCCGACGGCAAGAAAGGTACAGGTCTGTTTGCCTGTCTGCGCAAGCTCACCAGTTCTAACGGCGACGACCGCCGCGACGTGATCGCGATTGTGTTCAAGGGCGTCGATAACCGCATGAAAAGCGGTTATCTGCTGCGCGATATTATCAATAAAATCAATAACATACATTTCACCGCCGGCGATGAGCTGCACACGCTGGGCGCGTTGTACGAATCCATGCTGCGCGAAATGCGCGACGCGGCGGGCGACTCCGGCGAGTTCTACACGCCGCGCGCGGCGGTGCGCTTCATGGTCGCGGTAACCGATCCTCGCCTGGGTGAAACCGTGCTTGATCCGGCGAGCGGCACCGGCGGTTTTCTGGTCGAGGCCTACAACCACCTCGCAAAGCAGGTGAAGACCGTCGCCGACCGCAAGGTGTTGCAGGAGAAATCGCTTTTCGGTTGCGAGCCCAAGTCGCTGCCGTACCTGCTGTGCCAGATGAACCTGTTGTTGCACGGCCTCGATGCGCCGCAGATCGACCCCGGCAACGCGCTGCGCTTCAAGCTCTCCGAGATCGGTGAAAAGCAGCGCGTCCATGTCATCATCACCAATCCGCCGTTCGGCGGCGAGGAAGAGAAGGGCATACAAGGCAATTTCCCCGAAGACCGGCAGACCGCAGAAACTGCAATGCTGTTTCTGCAACTCATCATGCGCAAGCTGCATCGTCAGCCCGGCGTGGCGGGCCTGCCCGCGCGCGCGTCGGTTGTCGTCCCCGACGGTACATTGTTCGGTGACGGCGTGTGTGCGCGCATCAAGGAAGAACTGCTCAAGGAGTTCAACCTGCACACCATTGTGCGTTTGCCAAGAGGCGTGTTCTCGCCATATACGCCTATTCAAACCAATATTCTTTTCTTCAACCGGAGCCGAGCAACTCGGGACGTGTGGTATTACGAACAGTCGTTGCCCGAGGGGCGCAAGAACTACAGCAAGACCGCGCCCATGCAGTTCGAAGACTTCGCCGATTGCATTAAGTGGTGGGGCAAGCGCAAGGAAAATGAGCGTGCATGGAAAGTGCCCGCCGCCGAACTGCTGGCGAACAACTGCAACCTTGACCGCAAGAACCCGCGCGGGCACGAGGATATTACGCATCTGCCGCCGGAGCAGCTGGTGGAAGGGATACTGGAAAAAGAACAGCGGATAACGGAAATCATGAGCAATATCCGCAAGCTGTTGGCGCAGCACAGCGCATGAACAAGGCGTGGCCGAAGATTCCACTCGGCGAAGTTGCAAGACCTGCTGAGCGTGCGCATGCTCCGTTGCCGGGGACCACTTATCGCCAGATAGGCGTGAGGCTTTGGGGTGAAGGTGCGTATGAACGCGAATCAATAGATGGCGCACAGACAAAATATGCACGCTTATTTCGAGCGGAAGCAGGCGACATCATCGTTAACAAGATATGGGCGCGAAACGGCAGTGTTGCAGTAGTGAGTGATGAACTTGCTGGCACGTATGGCTCCGGCGAATTCCCGATGTTTGTGCCTGTCCCAGAAAGACTTGAATCACGCTGGATACACTGGCTTACGAGGACGTGGAGTTTTTGGGCGCAATGCGATGAAAAGTCGCGTGGCACCAGTGGTCAAAATCGCATTCACCCGGAACGTTTTCTCGAAATCGAAATTCCGTTGCCGCCGCTGGCCGAACAGCGGTGCATCGTCGCGCGGATCGAGGAACTTGCTACCCAGTTCAACGAAGTTCGCGCACTGCGCGTACAAGAAGAGACTGAGCTATCACAGATGTTGCTGGGAGCATTTCTGCGAGTAGTGCGCGATGCCCCGCGTCGCGCAATGGGCGAGATCGCGCCGTTGGTTCGTAGGCCAGTGAACGTTGATGCTCTTGAGAGTTACCCTGAGCTAGGGATTCGCTCTTTCGGGAAAGGCACGTTTCATAAACCGGCGTTAACCGGCTTGGAGATTGGAAATAAGCGGGTATTCCGCATTGAACCCGGCGACTTGCTTTTCAGCAATGTGTTTGCATGGGAAGGTGCGATAGCCGTTGCAGGGCCGCACGATGCGGGACGAATTGGTTCGCATCGCTATATTACGTGCGTGCCCGTTTCTGGAGTTGCGACAGCCCAGTTCTTAAAGTTTTTCTTTTTGACGCAGGAAGGTTTGAGCCTCATTGGTGCTGCATCTCCAGGTGGAGCCGGGCGAAACCGAACGCTTGGGTTGAGTGCTCTTGAAAAGATCACCGTTCCAGTTCCTCCGATTGAAACCCAACGGCATTTCGACAAGCTGCAAGCGGAAGTTGACGCGTTGAAACGCCTGCACGCCGAAACGGCCGCTGAACTCGCCGCCCTAACGCCCGCTATCCTTGACCGCGCATTCAAGGGGGGGCTGTAATGCTCGATCTGGTTACTACCACACGATTTGACAAGCGTATGGGTTCGGGCAGGACCAAACCGATTCTTTTGGCGTGCGATCGGGATGATGCTGACGAATTGGAAATCGTTACCAAGTTGTCTGCCGGCTGTGACCGCGGTGTCGGCGCGTTGGTCGCCGAGGCTATCGCAGCAATGCTGGCGGCCGATCTCGGTCTGCCGACGCCACAGCCGTTTCTCGTGCGAATTAATCCGGATTTTATTGCGCTCATACCTGATGCCGAAATACGGGCCTTGGCCGAGCGCAGCGCACCTATAGCGTTCGGCTCCGAAAAATTACCTCCCGGCTTTTCCGGTTGGCCGGTCAACAAGCCCCTTAGCGCTTCTTTACGGGATGCGGCCGCAGAAATATTTGCCTTTGATGCGATCATTGCCAATGCTGATCGGCGGCCGGAGAACCCCAACTGTCTGTCCAACGGCAAGGGATTGGCCATCTTTGATCATGAACTTGCATTCCTGATTGAAGGTGTTGTCGGTTGGCGTCCGCCGTGGGAGACGGGCGCGCTTGAAGATTTGCGGCTGACCTGTAAGCATGTTTTCTTCACGGCATTACAGTCGAAGCCGGTCAATTTGGCGAGATTTACCGGTGCTTGGGCGTCAATCTCAGATGCCCGATTACGGCAGTATAGGGCCGCGTTGCCGCCGGAATGGGCCGACGATAAAGGCCTCACCGAGCGGGCGCTGGTGTATATTTCGCAGGTCAGAGATAATATTCAGCCCGCTATCGCGGAGATCGCTAGGATATTGATATGAAAGAGAAAATTTCCTACAGCTATACTGTGTTGCGTTACGTACACGACACCACTACCGGCGAGTTTTTGAACGTGGGTGTGGTGCTGAGCGCGCCGGAAGCACGTTACGCAAGTGCGATGTGCCGGCAGACTTATGGACGGCTCAGTAAGACATTCCCCGGCGTGAGCGGTGATCACTTCCGTTCGCTGATGAAATATATCCAGGCGCGTATTGAGGAACTCGGGGATCGGTTTAACGGAGAGTTACCGTTGAGTGATGCGAAGACCGCGCTTGATTTTGCGCAGTCAATATTGCCGAAAGATGACAGTTCGTTGCAGTGGTCACCTTTGGGCAGCGGCCTGACCAACGATCCCTCCCGTACGCTGGAGCAGCTTTTTGATCGGTTGGTATCGCGCTATGACGAAAAGTCGCCACGTGAAGGCCGAAACGATCAGGATGTATGGCGCAGCTTCAAGCGTTCGCTGGAGGAAAGGCAAGTGCTGCACCACTTTCAGCCGAAGAAGATCGCCGTACAGGATGACGAGATCGAGTTCGAATACGCCTGGAAAAATGGCGTGTGGCATTGTCTTGAGCCGTTATCCTTTGATCTTGCCGAAGCCGACAGCCTCAAAGACAAGGCGCATCGGTGGCTTGGGCAAATGACCAGCGTCCAAGCGACCGAAGCTCACTTTAAGCTGTATTTCCTGATCGGGCAGCCAAGCCAGGATGAATTACGTCCGGCTTTTGACAACGCGATGAGTATTCTGAGAAAAATACCGGGTGATAAGCAAATATTCTTTGAACAGGATGCGGCGAAACTAGCCGAGGTGATTGCCAGTGAAGTTGTGACCCATGAGGCCGTAGCCAAGCATTGAGCGCTGGTGTAATCCGCGCATTACACGCGCGGCGGCCTTTTCAGGTACTTTTCCGGACACGCGCGCGTGACTTGCCGTGTACACGCGACGGCCGCTCGGCGCCGCTGCGCGAATTGATGCGGGTAGGCGCCGTTTCGGATTCGCGAACAAGCAGATCGGCCGGGATATGCAGCGCGTCACTCAGCACTCTGATTGCTGCAACCGTCAGCGGGCGCTTGCCTGCGAGAACTTCCGACACGCGATTTCTGCCACCAAGAAGCGGGGCAAGATCTATTTGCCGTAACCCCTGTTCCTCCATCCGAAACCGGATGGCCTCAATCGGATCCGGGCGCTTAAACTGGAAGCGTCCTTTCTCGTAGTCCTCGACGAGCTTGGCGAGCAACTCAAGGCGGTCGCCGTCAGTTGTTCCAGGAGCAGGATCATCAGCCGCGAGCCGGTCTACCTCGGCAAGATAAGCCCGGTATTGATCGTCGGTTTTGATGATTTTCGGTTCAAGCATCATAAGTCTCAGTTCATTCGCTTGGTGTACTCAGCATGGGTTTCGACTTGCTTTACCACCACAACACCGGTGTTGTAAGCCACCTGCACTTCCAACCGATAACGGTTACCTTTCACATTGAAAATCACGATCCTGTTTGCCAAAAAGCTGGCTGTGGCGTAGCTATCCTTAATGTCCTGCGGCGTACGCCATCGCGCCGCTTCAGTATCAGCGATCCAGTTTTCGATCCATGCACGAGTATCCGCATGGGCCTTGGTGAACTCATCGAGCTTGTCTCGCCCGACGAGCAACATAGAGTTCTCTTGTTATTCCCATATAAGAATAATACCATAGTGTTCCCAAAAATGGAACGTCTTGATGGCACAAGGATGTACCGTCGCCTGAATACCCGCGACAAGGGAAGCTCGTAGGAGGCGTTCGCGGAGGCCGCTAAAATTACTCCGCACGCGGCACAATATTGGCGTGGTCGGCTGGCCGGTATTTCGATGCATGAAATTGAGTCCGTCGTTGAACAAGTACCAGCGGCGGAAATGAGTAACCCCGCACGGCAATTCGCGGTACGATTGATGGAAATAAACCGTGACCGGATACTCAATCTGTAATTGAGCGACACATGCAGAAGCTTTACGTGACATGGCAGGACCCTGAAACACGCCAGTGGCACCCGGTGGGCCGGCTGTCGTACAGCAAGGGAACCTACGAGTTCGCTTATACGCGCGGCGCGCAGTCATCGAAGAAGTTCGTGCCATTCGGGCGCATGCTGGATTTTGGGGTGGTGTATCTGTCGAACGAGTTGTTCCCGCTGTTTGCAAACCGCTTGTTGCCCAAATCGCGCCCCGAATATCGAGATTATCTGAAATGGCTGGGGCTGCATGAAAACAAAGCCGATGAAATGGAGATGCTGGCCCGCAGCGGCGGCCAGCGTGCGACGGATACGCTGGAAATCGTACCGTGTCCGGAGCCGAGCGCTGACAACAGCTACGAAATCTATTTCTTCTCGCATGGGTTGCGTCACATGAGCGAGAAGGATCAGGAACGCGCCGCCTTGCTCAACCCCGGCGAGCGCCTTTTTCTGATGCGCGATGTTCAGAACAAAGCGGACAAAATGGCGTTATTGCTGCGCACCGATGACCCGATGTCGATGGTGGGATATGTTCCCCGCTACTACTCTGCGGAATTCTCTACGGTCATGGGCCGCGTAGAACTAGATTCCGTGTGCGTTACCGTGGAGCGTGTGAATCCAGATGCGCCGAGCAATTTCCGCCTGCTATGCAAATTCACGTCCCCTTGGCCATCGGGGTTTCTTCCTTGCTCCGAAGGTGAATTCGAGGTGCTTGCAACCGAACAGGTCGGTGCACATTAAACATTCAGGCATTCACGCCAGCCACGGCATCTTCGCAAAATGCCGTTTCTCAAATGCCTCGATCGCGGGCAGCTCCTGCAACACCAGGCCCACGTCGTCCAGCCCTTTCAACAGCCGCTCCTTGAACACCGATTCAATGTCGAAGCGGTAGGTTTTGCCATCGGGGCCGGTAATCGTTTGCGTTTCAAGATCAATACTGATGCTCGACCCCGGCGTGGCTTTGAGTTGCGCGCGCAGCACGGCGCAGTGTGCTTCGGCAAGAATCGCGGGCAGCATGCCGTTCTGGATTTCGTTGGCATAGTGAATGTCGCCGAACGACGGCGCAATCGCCGCGCGGATACCCCAATCCACCATTGCATAGACCGCGCCTTCGCGCGACGAGCCGCAGCCGAAGTTCTCGGCGGCGACGATGATGCCGGTGTTGCGCCAGGGCGCCTGGTTGAGGATGAAATCCGGCTTCTCTTTGCCGTCGGCATCGAAGCGCATGTCGTAAAACAACCACGGGTCGTAACCCTTTTCCATGGTGCGCAGCTTGCGCAGGTAACGCGCGGGAATGATTTTGTCGGTGTCGATGTTCGCCATGTCGAAGGGGGCGGCAACGGCGGTGAGTGTGGTAAATGGTTTCATAGTCAACCTCCAAAAATCTTTGACGCGGATTTACGCAGATGAACGCAGATGGATCTGCGGTGTTGATCTTAATCCGCGTAAATCCGTGTCGAAAAGTTGTTTACGTTAGCGTGCGCACATCGGTTACGTGCCCGGTCACCGCCGCTGCCGCCGCCATAGCCGGGCTCATCAAATGCGTGCGTGCGCCCTTGCCCTGACGGCCTTCAAAATTGCGGTTCGATGTTGAAGCCGAACGCATGCCGGCGGGCACGGAGTCGCCGTTCATCGCGGCACAACCGGAACAACCCGATGCGCGCCATTCCAAACCGGCTTCCTCGAAAATGCGGTGCAGCCCCTCCGCTTCGGCCTCACGCTTGACCGAGGTAGAACCCGGTGACACCCAGCCCTGCACGGTGACTTTGCGGCCTTTCAGCACGGCAGCGGCAGCGCGCAAATCGTCGATGCGGCCGTTGGTGCAGGTGCCGATGAACACGCGATCAATTTTGATGTCGGTGAGTAGCGTGCCGGGTTTCAAATCCATGTAGCGCAGCGCGGATTCGGCGTGCGCGCGTTTGTTGGCGTCACTAAACGATGCCGGGTCGGGAATCGCGGCGCTTACCGGCAGCGCTTCTTCGGGCGTGGTGCCCCAGGTGAGTGTGGGTTCGATGGCGCTGCCGTCCAACGACACTTCGCGATCAAACGTTGCGCCGTCGTCGGTGGGCAGTGCGCGCCACATCGCCAGCGCGCCGTCCCATTGCTCCGGTTTGGGCGCGTACTCGCGGTCCGCCAAATACTGGTACGTCACGTCATCCGGCGCGATCATGCCGGCACGCGCGCCGGCTTCGATCGACATATTGCACACGGTCAGCCGCCCTTCCATCGCCATCGCGCGGAACACGCTGCCGGCGTACTCGATCACATGGCCGGTCGCGCCCGCAGTGCCGATTTTGGCGATGATGGCGAGAATCACGTCCTTGCCGGTGACGCCCGAGCCGAGTTGGCCATCGACGGTGATGCGTAATGTTTTGGGCTTTTTCTGCCAAAGGCATTGCGTGGCCAGCGCCTGCTTTAATTGCGAGGCGCCGACACCGAACGCGTACGCGCCCAGCGCACCATGCGTGGAGGTGTGCGAGTCGCCGCAAGTGAGCGTGATGCCCGGTTGTGTGAAGCCGGTTTCGGGGCCGATCACATGCACGATGCCTTGTTGCGGATCATTCATGGCGAAGCAGCGGATGCCGTGCTCGGCGCCGTTCACGTCGAACAGGCGAATCATTTCGCGCGCGTCGGCATCCACCACGTTGGCGAGACCCTTGTCGCGTCCGACGGTGGGCACGTAGTGATCGGCGGTGGCGAGACTCTGGCGCGGCTTGCGCACATTGCGCCCCTCTTTCGCCAGCGCGCCGAACGCGTGAAACGCGCCCTCGTGAATCAGATTGCGGTCGATGTAGAGCAGTGTTTCGTTGCCCTTATCCACGATCACATGCTGCGACCAAATTTTTTCGAATAATGTTTGCATTGTTGCACCCTCTCCTCAAAAACCGTACAGTTTTGCGGGATTATCCGCTAACACCTTGTTGCGTATCGCCGCATCGGGAACCCATTCCAGCAGCCGGTTGCACATCTCGCCATCGTTGGGCATCGCGCCTTCATGCTTGGGGTGCGGCCAGTCCGTGCCCCACACTACACGATTGGGATTGACGTCGATGATGGCGTGCGCGAGCGGCGTGACATCCGGATACGGCATGTCGTGCGACGATATCCGGTATGCGCCGGTGAATTTGCACCAGCAGCGACCGCCTTTCATCAAACGCAGAAACGCCTGAAAGCCCGGATGCGTCATACCCTTCGAGGCTTTCATATACCCAAAATGATCGACAACTATGTCCGTCGGAAAGCCATCGAACATTTTCTCCAGATCGGGGTATTCATCGACATGCATTAAAAATTGCACATGCCAGCCCAGCGGCGCGATGCGTTCGGCCATGCGCCGCACGCTGTGCATCGGCAGCACGCCTTTTTCAGTGGCGACATCCACCACGTTAAAACGGATGCCGCGCACGCCGAGCGCGTGCATGGCTTCGAGTTCTTTATCGGTGATGTCGACTTCAACCACCACCACACCGCGCCATTTGCCGTTCATGGCTTTCAGGTTCGCCAGCGTCACGCTGTTGTCGGTGCCATACACCGACGGCTGCACGATCACGCCACGTTCGACGCCGAACGTGTCGGCCAAACGTTGCCAATCGGCAAGCAGTGCATCGGGTGGTGTGTAGATGCGTTTTTCGGAAAAGCCATACTGCGCCATCGGCCCGAAGATGTGAAAGTGCGTGTCGGTCGCGCCGCGCGGCATCGCGAATGCCGGCGTGCGCGGGTGCGGGTCAAGGCCTGCGCACAGGGGGGCGGCGGCAGTGGGCTTAAATTCCATAAGTATTTGTTTTTAAATGATATTTCTTGCATTGCTGTGAGGCGCGCCAACACCGGCACCCTGGACCATAAGGCACACCGCGCCGGCGCGGTTATCCGCCGCCACCGGCTCCCCGAGTAATTCGGTGAGTCCCGGCGCGATGTTCCGGTTAATCGCGTTTGTCTCCCGGAATACGCTGCGCTACTTCCGGGCTACGGTTGCTACGGTTGTTACGATTCACGCGGGCAACACTATCGGCGCGTCAATAAACACCTGATACTTCTGATTCTTCGGCTTGTCGATGTCTTCGGGTTTGACGTACGTAATCGACGATTTACCCAGCAGCTCGCGCGGCAAAATCGTCACCCGCGCAAAGCCCGATGCCATGGTCGGCGCGGCCTTGGCGTACACCGCGTCCGGCCCCGCTTCGTACCACGGCTCCAGCGGTGCGTAGCGATGCACGGTGTTGTTCGTGTGAATATCAATGCCGCCCGCCAGCAGGCAGCGGATGCCGCCGCCTTTGTGCGTGTGCGTCAACGCCTCGCCGTCCGGCGGAAAATCCACGCGGTCGCAGCGCAGCAGATAGTCTTTGGCCGTGTCGAGTTGCATCGGCGCAGTCAGCAGTTTTTTGCTGGTGATGCCGTCGCCGCTTGCGATGGCATCCGGCGTACCGGCACGGGTGAGCTCCCAGCGCAGCGCCCATGTCACGAGGTGTCCCGCCGACAGTTGCGCATCGGTCGCCGCATGAAACGCACTGTTGCCGCCGAGCACGCCGCTGAAGTTACCCGCGCGCACGCGCAAGCCGCCATGAATCACATAAACCGCGCGTATCGCATTGCCCGGCGGCAGGTGCATGGTTGCCTGCGGCGCAAGCTCGTCTTTGTATAAACTGAGTTGATGGTTCATGCGGGCGAGTTTAACGCAACCACGCCGGCTAACGCCCCGTGCGTTTCAGCCGCCGCCAGCCGATGACTACCCCCGTCAGGCTGAACGCCAGTCCGCCGCCGCACAGCACCAGGATCAACACGGTGCGCAACGATTCGCGCCGTGCCAGCCACGGAAAATCCAGCGTGTGCAGCGCCTGAAAGGCCCAGCGATAGGCGCGGCGCGAAGCATCGAGTTTTTCAATCACACGGCCATCGGCGCCGTCGATGTGAAACCACGTTTCCCCGCACCTCACGCGATACACCGGCGCGTTGGGCGCCACCGCGCGCGCGGGGTAGGCATCGTCCGCTTCCACGCGTGCGTAGGTGCATGCGTTTCCGAGCGTGCGCGCGGCGACGGCAACCTGCGCCTCGGTAAGCCACGGACTGCTCTGCGTGTCCTCACGCATCTCGCGGCCACCCGTATGATCGATGATGCGCATCATGACTTGCCCGGCGAAAGGGAACCATTCGATCTCGCGCACGGGTTTGGTAACGCCATCCAGTTGCGGCAAATCCGTCACCGACAAGGCGCGGCCCTCGATACGCATGCGGTCATCGCTGCTGGCCGCGCCGCGCGAGAACAGCCGCCCATGATCCATCGACAACCAGCCGCTGAATATCCACGTCAGCACAAACAACGCGCAGCCTAAACCCATCACATGGTGCCATTTCATCCAACCATTAAAAGGTGAATGAAGCTTGTTCAGCCGCATTACCCCCAGCGCCGTGCCAGAGAGCGCACCGATCATCGCCACCAGTGACAACCACCATACCGTGCCGTCCCACGCGGACCAGTATTTGCGCAGCGCCGTCGGGTAAATCCAGTGCAGCACGCTGCCGGCCCAATTCCATGCGCGCTCTACCTGGTTCGTGTCGAGCACTACCTGCCCGGTAACCGACGACATATAAAGGCTGGTGTCCGCGGCTGCGCCCAATTCCACGCGATAGAGCGGACGATGCGCATCGAAACCGTTCGGCACGCTCCATTGATCGTGCAACTCGTGCGCGGTGATGGTGGCGTGCGCGGAGTCAAGTCCGCGCGCCTGTGCATGCGCCCGCGCGCTCGCCAGCGCAAGCGCCTCGTTCACATTGAGTGCCTTGCCGGTCTTTGCATCCAGCGCGGCCACGGTGCCGTCGTTGCGCATGGCAATGTAGGCTGACCTGTCGCCAACCGCGGCCAGCCGCATGCGCCGCACCTTGTGTACATCCAGCGCTTTCAGTGCCTCACGCGGGGCGATCGTAATGTTTTGCGGACTAAACGGCGCCAGCCCCGCGACCCGCTCGCTCTCTTCCAGCACCGGAAACGGCACAAAGTGCATCACCATGCCGCTGGCGAACCACATCGCAAACAACAAACAAAATGCGACCCCCAGCCAGCGGTGTATCAGGACCAGCGCGCGCACGCGAAACGGCTAGAACTTGAACAGCGCCGTCAACTCATAGCTGCGCGGTGCGCCGAGCAGAATCTGGTCGGGATAAAACGGATCGCTCCAGATCGCGTACTTTTCATTGGTGATGTTGCGCACGCGGAACGACAGCTTGGTCTTGCCAATATCCACCGAGGCAAACGCATCACCCACGGTGTATGCGAGCAGCTTGACGGTGTTGGCGTCGCTATGGAACCGGTCTCCCACGTGCCTGACCGAAGCGCCGATCTCCACCGGCATCGGCGTATTGAAGCGATATGACACGCCCGCATTCGCCACCACTTGCGGCACGTTGGGCGGCTTGTTGCCTGAGAATGACCCGCCGGCAAAAGTATAGTCGGCATATTTGGCATCGGTATAAGCAATGTTGCCCCACAAATTCCACGCGCGCGTGGGCTTCACGGCAAGCGACAGTTCCGCGCCTTTGGACTGCTGCTTGCCAGCAATATTGAGCGATTGACCTCCCGCCGCCGCATAAACGTTGCGCCGATCGATATCGAACAACGCGAAATTCCACTCCGCTTTTTTCTCCCAGAACAGATGCTTGATGCCCGCTTCGTAGGTGCGCGCGCGCGTGAGTTGCAGCGGCTGATTCGCTGCGAGCAGGAACAGGTTATTGGCCGCGACGTCCGCCCCGGTGGCGTATTGCCCATAGAGCGTGAATCCCGGCGCAGCCTCATACGTCAGGCCCACCCGCCCCGTGGTCGGGTGAAAACGGGTGGAGAACGGAAACCCCACGCGGCTCGCGCCAGCAACGTTGGTCGAGCCGCGCTCAAGGTCTATCGTTTCGTGACGCAGGCCCGCAATCAGCGCCAGCGCGGGCGTGAGCTTGAGCCGGTCTTCGATAGACAACGCGAGGTTGCGAATGTCGGCAGTTTGCTTTTGCGTGGTCAGCAGGCCATACATGCCGCGCGGCGGATTAACCAGCGGCACCGAATCTCCGGGAAAGTTTGCCGCGCCGGGCCGGTCAAAATTGAGCGAACTGTAATCCAGTACCGCGACCATGCGGTTATCCATGCCCGACAGTTTTGCATCCCACTGCAACTCGGCCTTGTTGCCGATCAGGCTTTGATCGTGCGCGACATAAAAGCGCTCGCGGTCAATCAATCCGCTGCCGGTGTTGAATGCGCTGATTTCGTTGTTGAGCCATTCGCGCTTCGCCGTGTAGTAATACACTTGATCACGTAACGTCAGTCCGCCGCCGAGATTCCATTCAAAGCCGCCGCGCAGGAAATATTCTTCCGCACTGTTGTGATTGTCGATTACGTTGTAGTTGGTTTTCAGAGTACGGCCATCGATGGTAATCGGGCCGAGGTTAGTGCCGTTATAGTTCGACACATAAGTACCCGACACGATGCCGCCCGCCGCATTCGCACCCGAGAATGCCAGCGGCACCAGCGGCGTGCCCCAATACGCGCTGGAACTGTCTTTCTTATATTCCACCGCGCCCCACAATTTGAAATTGCTGTTCACCTGATAGTCCAGCCCGCCCGACACATGCCAGTTGCGGCTGCCGGTGTCGTCGATGAAGCCATTGCTGGACGAGCGGCTCACGTCGAAGCGGTAATTCAATCCTTGTATTGGCGTGCTGCCACCCGAGCCAAACCCAGCGCGCAACGTGCTGAACGAACCAAACGAGAGATAGGCTTCGTTCTCGATGGGTCCGCTGTGCGGTTTGCGCGTAACAAAGTTAATCGCCCCACCCGCCGCACCTTCACCCGACATCAACGATGCCGGCCCCTTGAGTATCTCGATACGCTCCAGATTGCCGGTATCCATGACGCGCGAGGTCATGTTCTGCGGGCCGACCTTGATGCCGTTGTAGAGCGTGTTGATTTGGCTATGGGTGAAACCGCGCATCGAAAACCCTGCGGGCTCTCCGGCTGGATCGCCCGCAGTCACACCCACCGCGCCCTGTGCCGCCTCGGTGACGCTGCGTAACCCGCGCGATTCCATGGTCGCGCGGTCGATGATTTCCACCGTGGCGGGCGTCTGGCGCGGTGTCAAGCCGAGCAAGCTGCCGCTGTCGGCACGCGTGTCGTTGTTGAGCGGCGTTTCGCGCTGGCCTTCAACACGCACCTCGGGCAAGCGCGTTTGCGCCGATACCGGCAACGAAAACACAGCCATCAACGCCGCGGCTATTGGGGTGTACGACAAAAAACGTGCAGGCATGGTGTTTCCTTACAGGCGGATCAATGAATGATGCTGCGTCTATAACCCCGCGCGCTGATCTTCCGGCACGCCGTATTTTTCTTCCAGTATTTGTATCTCCGGCAGCCCGGCGATTTCGGTGAACTGTTTAAACGTTGCCACCTTGTCGCGCATATGCGCGATGGAGCCGGTCTGGTGCAGCTCACGCAAAATATTCTGCATCGCCGGTATCGCCGCGAGGATCACCCAGTTCGGATAGATCGACAGCTTGAAGCCCAGCTTGCCGAGTTCGTCGGCAGGCAGATCCGGCGTCTTGCCGCTGGCGGCCATGTTGTACAAGAGCGGCACTCCCTTGAAGCGCTTCGACACCACCTCGACTTGCTCGCGCCCCACCGGCGCTTCAATGAACAGCATGTCCGCACCGGCTTCGCGATAACGCTCGCCGCGTTCCAGTGCGGATTCCAGACCCTCGATGGCGATCGCATCACAGCGCGCAATAATCACAAAATCGGAATCGCGCCGTGCATCGCACGCAGCCTTGATCTTGGCCACCATTTCGGCAGTGGGAATCACGCGCTTACCCGCGAGATGCCCGCAACGCTTGGGCCACGACTGATCTTCAATATGCACGCCGGCAACACCGGCTTTTTCGTAATCGCGAATGGTGCGACGCGTGTTGATCGGATTGCCGTAGCCGGTGTCGGCATCGGCGATCAGCGGCAGCTCGGAGGCATCGACGATGCGGCTGGCGTTGTCGATCATCTCGGTAGCGGTGAGCAAGCCCACGTCGGGCATGCCCAAGCGCGTGAGGCTGGTGCCGAAGCCCGTCATGTAAACGGCTTGAAAGCGTTCGAGTTTGACGAGACGCGCGGCAAAGGCATCGGCGACGCCGGGCGCGACGATGCAGCCCGGTTGGGCGAGCAGTTGGCGTAATTGCGTGGTGGCGCGTTCGGACATGGTGGGCTCTCAACAGGTAGACGGGAAGGGAGCCAAATTATAGCCGCCCGTTTACTTGTGGAGTGG
>CAMDDY010000070.1 GCA_945893125.1 Bordetella parapertussis | reverse complement strand
GGACATGAGCGCTATCTGAGTGGGCGCACCGCCGCTGTAGATCACCGATACGATACCGCCAGTGGTGCCGGTGCGCAGTTTAAAAAGCTCCATCGCGAGATGCCCCGCGCTACCGGCGGTAGCGATGCCGGCATTGAGTCCTTTCGGAGTCGATTTTGCAAGGGCGATGAGCTCCTTCACACTTGCAACCGGTAGCGATGGATTCACCAGCAACAGCAGCGGATTTACCGCAACTTGGGTAATCGGAGAAAAATCACGATAAGGATCAAAAGGCACCTTGCCCAGGAACGGCGTGGTCGTGAACGACGCATATGCGAATAGCAGCGTATACCCATCGGCTGTAGCGCGCGCCACGGTTTCAGCTCCGATGACGCCGCCTGCACCGGGGCGGTTATCGACGACGATGCGCAGGCCCGCGCTTTCGGCAAGTCCGGCCGCTATGATGCGTGCTGTTATATCCGTGCTGCCACCGGGTGCGACCGGCACTACGACACGGATCGGGCGTGAGCCAAAGTCGCGCGCATCCTCCGCAAGCGCGCTAATCGGCAGCATGTACGCGGCGACCATGAGGCATGCCATAAGGGCATTTCGGTCTCGCATTGTTCGTCTCCTCAACCCACCTGCACGCGGCGCTGGGTGTCTTTCAACGCGAGTAGCGTGCCTTCCACCAATTCCTCAAATATCTGCCTGGCGGGCTTGCGCGTTGTCAGCATGCCCGCGCCTTGTCCGGCTGGATTGCTGTGAAGCTCCCAGCGGCCCGCTTTCGCCGCGCTCTCGTTGAAATCATCGAACAATATCTTCTGGTACGGCATCGGCAACGGGTCAAGGCCCGATTTTCCCCACGCATCCACCAGTGCATTGCGATAGCAGCGCATGGTCTTGCCGGTATAGATGCGCTGGATGTCAAAATCCTGGGCACGCCCCTTGATAATCTGTTCCTTCATCACGTCTGCGATCCCGCACTCATCGGAAATCAGAAACGCGGTACCGACCCACACACCCACCGCACCCAGCGAAAGTGCGGCGGCGATGCCGCGGCCATCGGAAATCGCTCCGGCCGCTATTACCGGCACGGGTGACACAGCGTCCACCACCTGTGGAATAAGCGCAAAATTGGCAATCTTGCCGGTATGCCCGCCTGCCTCATAACCTTGCGCAACAACGATATCGACACCGGCCTTGACGTGACGCTGTGCGTTCGACACCGTGCCTGCGAGCCCCAGCACCTTCATCCCCAGCGCCCGCGCGCGCGGCACCACACCGGAAGGATCTCCCAAACCGGCCGCGAACATCGGAACCTTTTCCTCGAACAACACTTCCAATTGGCGCTCGATCAGCTTATCTGAAATGACCACCTCGTTCTCAACCTCGAACTCGGCGACGCCGCAGTCCGCGAGCACGCGCCGCGCAAACGCCACGTGCTCCGGGTAACGTTCGCGCAGTTGCCGGCGCACTTCCGAGCGCGTCTTTGGCGCCTCCGCCAATTTTGCGGGCAGCAACAGGTCTACGCCAAAAGGTTTTCTCGTCAGGGTGCGCACCTTGCGTATCACACTGCGGATTTCCTCGGCTTCCAGACCCGATCCGCCTATGCAACCCATGCCCCCGGCCTCCGACACCGCCGCGACGAGTTCAGCAGGAGTCGCCTTGCCTCGTGAGCCCATGCCTGCAAGAAGGATCGGGTATTCGATACCCAGCATGTCGCACAGGATAGTCTTAAGCACTGGTCTAGCCATGTCAGTTCATCTCTACGATTAAAGTGCCCGCCATGGGCACATAAACATTACCGCATGTCATTCCACTTTCGCACCGGAATCGCGCACAACCTTTCTCCATTTAACGATTTCGCTGGCAATGGTTGCTCCGAATTCCGCCGGTGAACTACCGACCGGCTCGAACTCGAGTTTGGATATCCGTTCGCGTACCTCGACTTGTCCGAGTACGTTCATCAATGCAGTATGCAATCGTTTCACGATGGATGCCGATGTTCGCGCCGGGACCAGCACCCCGGCCCACGTGCTCGCCTCATACCCCGCCGCCCCGGACTCCGCGATCGTTGGAAGATCAGGCAAGAATGACGATCGCCGCGCCCCCGTACTGGCTAGCGTTTTCAGACGCCCCGCGCGCACGTGCTGCATCGTTGCCGACGCGGAATAGAAGCCAATTGCCGCCTCGCCCGCAATGAGGGCTGTCAACGCGGGACCGCTGCCTTTGTAAGGCACATGGGTGAAGTCCGTATCTGTCATGCTCTTGAACAGCTCCGCCGCAAGGTGCGCGGCGGAGCCTGAACCACTGGAGGCATAGCTGACACCGCGAGGCTTTGCTCGTGCCAATGCAATGAGATCCTTGACGTTGCGGGCTTGAAGGGATGGGTGCGCTACCATCAAAAAGGGATAGGTCACCAGCATAGACACCGGTGCGAAGTCGTTCACGGTATCGTAAGGCAGCTTCGCGCGCATACTCGGATGCACCGTATGGCTGCTCGATACCATCGCGAGCGTATAGCCATCCGGCGCCGCCTTGGCCGCAATGTCGGCGCCGATGATGCCGCCGGCGCCGGGGCGATTGTCCACGACAACCTGATGCCCCCACGCCTCTGAAAGCTTCTGTGCAAACTGTCGCGCAACAATATCCGTGCCGCCCCCGGCGGCAAGCGGCACGACAAATCTCACTGGACGCGACGGATAGCCATCAAACGATGCCGCAGTGGCCGGGACGGCCACCCATACCGCGTACAACAATATTCCGCGAAATACTTGCGTGCTCACCGGATTAAATCTTATCGCGCCTGAACTGCGGCAGCTTCGCACCCTCGGCACGCTGTTCAAAGCACACGCTGACCCGGTCACCAATTCGCGTTTGCAGCGCTTCCTCGCCAACGATGTTGGCCATCATGCGCGGGCCTTCGTCCAGATCGATCAACGCCACCACGTAGGGCACGCGTTTCGCGAACACCGGCATCGGCGCGCGGTGCATTACCGTGAAGCTGTAGATAACGCCTTTGCCCGTACATTTCGTCCACTCGAACTGATCCGACCAACAGTGCGGACACAAGTGTCGCGGCGGGAAATGACGCTTTCCGCAAGCGGTACAGCGTCTGAGGACAAGCTCATCTCGTGCAGCCGCCTCCCAGTAAACCCTGGAGTCGGCATTCGGAATAGGCGGCGGGTAGCCGGGTTCAACAGTAGTCACTTTGTGTCTCCACGCCCGGTATCAGCGCCCGTTAAACACCGGCGCCCGCTTCTCACGAAACGCGGCGACGGCTTCTTTGTGGTCTTCGCTCATGCGTACGACCGGCATGTTTGATGCCACCAGATCGAGTGCCCCACGCAGATCAGACGAAAGGCCCTGATAAAGTATCGTTTTAAGCAGACGTACCGCGAGCGGTGCGCCACGGGCGATTTTGCTCGCAAACGCCTGAGTCTCTTCTGCGAGGCGATCATCATCAAACACGCGATTTACAAGCCCAATTCGTTCCGCTTGTTCGGCATCGATAGTGTCGCAGCTCCAGAAAAGTTCCAGAGCCTTGGCAACGCCGACAATACGAGGCAAATAGTATGCGCCACCCGCGCCGGGGATGAGACCCATGCGCGAATAGGTTTCGGCGAAGCTCGCGCTGCGTGCGGCAAACCGCAGGTCGCACATAAGGGCTACATCAACGCCACCGCCCGTCGCAAGGCCGTTCACTGCGGCGATGACGGGCTTGTCGATCTCATGAACCTTGAGCGCCAACCGCTGCACGTTGTCGGTAAGACGCGCCTTGATGCCCGCCGCCGTGGCACTTGCGTAAGCATCAAACTTGCCGACATCACCCCCGGTGCTAAAGGCACGTCCAGTACCCGTGATGACAATAACGTTTACATCGTCGCTGGTGCGGTATTTCTCCAGCAGTCCGACCCAAGCAGTAATCATGTCGTCAGTAAAAGCGTTCAGCTTTTCTGGACGATTCAATCTGATGGTCGCGACTTTGTCGACGACCTCTGACAGGACGTATTCCGACATGCGCGGGAGGCTCCTAACAATGCATGCACACCGCACTGACCGAGAAGAACGCTCCTCGTGTGGCGGCGTTGTTGATGACAGGTTCCGACTTGCCGGCGCGCAACTCTTCTCACACTAATATATGATTTGCACACCAAGCTGAGTTGATTTTAGGTGAGGCTCCTCGGCCATGTCAATTTTTCAGAATCAGTTCCGGCTATTAAAACCGAGGTATGCTTCAGCCTCAACGACTTATTGGTTTAAAGAACTCCGCACATGCAAGGCTAAGGCAAATGTCAGACAACTCGCATCCGCGCAATCTGTGTGTGTCACTGCTGGGACGTATCATCCTCGTGGCGCATTGCGTAGCCGCGTCCACTATCGCCGCAAGCCAGCCGGTGGCCTCGAACAATGCCGAGTTTGTTATTGCGCGAACGACTGCGGGATCGGTCCGCGGCAAGGTAACGAGTGATGGCGCCGTAAACGTATTCAAAGGCATACCGTACGCGGCCGCACCGGTTGGCGAACTGCGCTGGAGAGCGCCGCGCCCGCCTATTTCATGGCCCGGCATCCGTGACGCGATAGATGCGGGAAGTCCCTGTCCCCAGTCCGGCAGGCTGGCCAGCACGAACGAGGATTGTCTCCACTTGAACGTTTGGGCGCCGCGCGGCGCGCAACGACAAAATTTGCCGGTGATGGTCTTCATTCATGGCGGCGGCCAGCGTAGTTCAGCCGCGCATGAGTACAACGCGGATTGGCTGGTTACACGCGGTACGCCTGTCATCTACGTTTCGATGAACTATCGCTTGAATATATTCGCCTTCTATGCCCACAAGGCACTGACTGCGGAGGGGCCGGAGCTTGGATCCGGGAATTATGCGGCCCTGGATCAACTGCAGGCGCTGCGGTGGGTACAGGACAACATTGCGAGTTTCGGTGGCGATCCGACAAACGTCACCATCTTTGGTGAATCCGGTGGCGCACAGGCCGTTTGCGTCTTAATGGCATCGCCGCCCGCGCGCGGACTCTTTCATCGGGCCATTTCTCAGAGCGGTCCCTGCCAGTGGCAATACTATCCGTCGCTCACCGCCTCGGAAACTAAAGGTGGTGAGATCGCGGCACAGCTTGGGTGCAAGGATGCCAATCCATTTCCCTGCCTGCGCGCTTTGCCTGCGAGCGCCATCCTCGCCAAGGAATCGGGTGCAACCACGAATACCGCCGCCGCGCAACCGGCGTGGGGCGGCGGGGTCTTTCCGTTGCCTCTGAGGGAAGCCATGGCGGCAGGCCGATTTATTCGGGTTCCATTCCTGCAAGGATCAAACCTTGATGAGGTGATGTATCAGCTGACCCCGCGATATGACGGGCGTGGAAGCCCGGTGACCGCAGCGCAATATCCCGCGATCCTGAAGGAATTTCTCGGCCAATCCCGCGTCGCTGCGGTGCAGGAAAAATACCCACTCACGAATTACACCTCACCTACCTATGCATTGATCGCGGCCTTGAGTGATTCTGGAATGGTGACCAATAATCGTATCGGACTCTGTAACCTGCACCTAGCGAATCAATTGGCTTCGCCACATGTTCCGCTCTATGCGTACGTTTTTGCCGACAGAACCGCGCCCTACCCGGCTCCTATCTTCGACGCGCCCGGCAACCTGGTGGGTGCCGCTCATACCAAGGAGCTGTCCTACCTGTTTCATCAGAATAAACTCACTACGGCCCAGCAGAAAATAGCCGACATGATGATTGGATACTGGACGAACTTCGCGGCAAAAGGCGATCCCAATGGGACAGGCTTGCCTGTCTGGCCTGTGTACAAGCCGGATCAGCAAATGGTGATGACCTTTGAATCCTCAGTAGCGAAAGCGGACACGGGTTTCTATGCCAGACACAAATGCGGATTTTGGGCGGAACAGGGCTTTGGCACGCTCTCCGGACCTTACCCGACTCCGACCAGCAGTGGTCCCGCATACGAATAAAAAAGACACTGCAGCTTTGGGGAATCAAAAAAATTGGGGACTGCCACGTGGCTCCACATAGCTCCACATGGCGCACCCATTTTGCGCCACGGCGGCACTCCAGCTTCCTTCATCACGGCAAAGCCTTTGCATCGAAACGTTCCGTGAAGGCACCATTACATGAGCATCCGATGAAAGTTCAGCGCGCGCTTTTTTTATTGTACCTCTGCTGGCCACTATCGGTAGCTTTCTGCCCGCGCCGACTGCAGCGCAGCCTTACCCGGCCAAACCCATTCGTCTATTGGTCGGGTTCGCGGCAGGCGGTTCGACTGACCTGGTTGCACGCGTTGCCGCCGCAAAACTGAACGCCGTGTTTGGGCAGCCCGTCATCGTCGAAAATCGCCCGGGTGCTGGGGGCAACATTGCCGCGGAGCTGGTTGCGAAATCGCCCGCGGACGGTTATCTCCTGCTGGTAACGCCCAGTTCACTAGCGATAAACCCCAGCCTATTTCGCCGCGTCCCTTACGATGCCCAGAAGGACTTTGCGCCCGTTACCGCGCTCAGCTCCTACATGCTATTCCTGGTATGCCATCCGTCCCTACCCGTCTCATCCGTGAAGGCGTTAATCGCGCTCGCGAAATCGAAGCCCGGGCTGGTCAATTACTCCTCACCCGGCACCGGTACCACCGCGCACATTTCCGGTGAACTGCTTTCTTACATGACAGGCATAAGCATGACGCATATTGCATTCAAAGGGACAGGCCAGCAGTTGCCCGCACTGCTGTCCGGTGAAGTCGCCCTTGCGTTTGGCAGCACCACGGTCGTGCCGTTGATTAAAACGAAAAAGCTCACGCTGCTTGGGGTTACCGGCGCAAAGCGATATCCTGACTTTCCCAACGCACCGGCCATTGCTGAAACGGTTCCGGGTTACGAGGTTACTTCATGGAACGCGATGTTCGCGCCCGCGGGGACATCGTCCGACATCGTTAAACGAATCAGCGAAGAAGTCAGTAAGGGGTTGAGGCAGGCAGATGCTTTGGAGATCTTCGAGAAACAAGGCCTCCAGGTGGCGACCGGTCGGCCAGAAGAGCTTGCGGCTCTGGTTTCAACGGAAGTCACTAAATGGGCCACCGTCATCAAGGCCGCGCGCATCCCGCTGCAGTAATGGGTACAACCTGAGAATCCAAGCGATGAACAAACAACTGATCAGCACGGAAAAGGAAGGTTCTGTCCTGGTAATCCGGCTTTGCAGCCCAGAAACCCGCAATTCCCTGACTAGCGAACTGCGTGAACAGCTCGGCGACGCCGTCGAGGTTGCGGAACGAGATCGCGCAGTACGAGCCGTCTTCCTTACAGGCGAGGGAGAGCACTTCTGCTCGGGCGGAGATCTGAAGCTGCTTAAGACGGCGTCGGATCCTTGGCCGGTGCACCGACGTTTTCGCAACATGAGCCGCTGGCTTACGCCGCTGATCACGCTGGAAAAACCGATCGTGGTGGGCGTTAAAGGTTATGCCGTGGGCGGCGGCATGGGGTTGGCGCTCACGGGCGACGTTGTGATTGCCGGCGAAAGCGCGAAATTCATGTCCGGGTTCTTTCGTCTCGGCGTGATACCGGATGTGGCGGTCATGTACCACCTGCCCCGGCTCATCGGCATGGCCCGCGCAAAAAACTTCTTGTTCAGCGGCGCCACCTTGTCGGCGCGCGAAGCGTACGATCTTGGATTGGTTGCCAAAGTGGTGGCCGATGATCAAGTCGGCGCCGCGGGCTTGGTGGAAGCCACCCGCCTGGCCAACGGTCCCGCCGAGGTAATGGGGCTTGCCAAGACGATTATGGCAAGAAGTTTTGAAACCTCGCTGGCCGACATGCTCACATTCGAAGGTCTTGGGCAGGCACTCGCCATGTCCAATCCCGAATTCCGCGAAGGCTTAAATGCCGCGCTGGAGAAGCGGCCAGCCGATTTTGTGCATGCCGCGAGCGAGCCGTCCCCCATGAAACGGGACGACGGACGCTAGTCAATCACGCTTAAGAACCCGATAAGGAGAAATTTATGGATCCTGCGATGTCCGCTGACATCGAAGCGGTGCGCGACATGGTCAACCGCTTCATGCAATCCGAAGTGGTACCCGTCATGGATGGCTACGAGAAACGCGGTGAATTTCCGCGCGCGCTGATACGTAAAGCTGGCGAAGCCGGTCTGTATGGCGCGGTGTTCCCCGAATCCGTCGGTGGCTCCAATCTCGGTTACTTGGCCGCGACGGTTATCCAAGAAGAGATGGCACGCAATGACGTGCGGTTCAGCTCGTGCAACAACCAACAAGGCTCCACCTGCCCTACCTGTATTTACGTGGGAGGCACCGCAGAGCAAATCCAGAAGTACGTTCCCAATCTGATTACTGGCAAGACAATCGGCATGATGTCGCTCACCGAGCCCGGCGGTGGCTCGGACGCAGCGGGCGCCATGCAAACCTTTGCACGGCGTGACGGCGACGTGTATCGCATCAGCGGTCAAAAGATATTTGCCTCCATCGCCAACGAAACCGATGTGGGTGTGCTGCTGGCCAAGACAAACCGCGACGGGGGCGCCCGTGGCGTTACGGCATTCATAGTCGAACCGAAGAAATATCCGGGCTGGAAAGCCCAACCCATTGATATGCTGGGACTCTCCAACGCATTGCGCACCAATGTCCTGTATCTGGATGACTTCGTGGTACCCGTCGAAAACCGTCTGGGCGCCGAAGGCGACGGGTTCAAGATTGTCATGCGGGCGCTACAGCCTGGGCGCGTTACCGTCGCGGGCAAGGCGCTGGGCATCGCCCGCGCCTGTTTCGAGGATGCGGTGCGTTATTCGAATGAACGAACCGTGCGCGGCCAGCCCATTGGCCGTTTCCAGATGATTCAATCCGACATCGCCGAGATGGCGACCGCGATAGAAGCAAGTCGCGCACTGCTCTACAAAGCCGCTTACTACATGGACCAAAACCTGCCGTCCAACCGCATTGCGGCGATTGCCAAGTACCATGCGTCGCAAACCGCCAAGATGTGCGCCGACAAGGCACAGCAAATCTTTGGCGGTTACGGCATGGCGCGAGAATACCGCGTGTCGTGGCTCAAGTCATATGCCGATCTGTTCTTTACCGGCGAAGGCTCGGCCAACGTACAAAAAATCCTCATTGCGGAAGATGCGCTGGGCTATAAGGTCGCGGACCGGCATCACGGCAAAACAGGGCTGCGTGACGTCCGTAAAAACGAAACCTGATGCAGGCCGATCAAAGTGAAGTGCAGTGAAATGACCACCCCCATCATCAACTTTGACCATTTTTTCAAGCCACGCACTGTCGCCATCGTCGGCGCTTCGCCGCAGCGCGGCAGCGCGCGCAATAACCTGGTGCGGGTGCTGCTAAAGCATGGCTACACGGGTACGGTTTATCCGGTAAGCCCCAGCCACGGCGAGATCGAAGGATTGAAGGCTTATCCGTCGGTGGGCGCGCTGCCCGAAGCGCCCGACGTTGCGCTGGTGATCACACCCGCGCCCACCGTGGCCGGCATAGTCGCGGAGTGCGGCGCCAAGGGCATTTGCAACGCCATCGTCTATAGCTCCGGATTTGAAGAGATCGCCAGCGGCAAGGAACACGCACGCCGCCTGGCGGATTCGGCACGCGAGCATGGCGTGGCCGTGCTCGGCGCGAATTGCCAGGGTGTGTGGTCCGTCAAGCACAAAACGGTGTTGTCGTTTGGCGCGGCCTCGCTCAGTCTCGAGACGATACGCCACGCGCCCATCGCGGTTATCAGCCAGAGCGGCGCGCTCGCCGGCGCCTTCGGCAACTATCTGCAAAACAACGGCATGGGCTGCGCCTATATCGTCAGCGTGGGCAACGAAACCTGTCTCGATGCGCTGGACGCACTTTCCTGGATAGTCGAACAGGACGACGTGCGTGTGGTGGCGCTTTACATCGAAGGGCTGACCGACGCCCGGCGCATCTTACCTATTGCTGAACGCGCACGTGAACGGGGTGTGCAAATTGTTGCACTGAAGACTGGCAGATCGGTCGTCGGGCAAGAGGCGACCGCGTCGCACACGGGTAAGATTGCCTCGTCTCACGTGGTTTACAACGATGTGTTGGCGCAGGCCGGTGTAATTTCGGTGGATACACTCGCGCAGGCGTTTATGGCCATCGAGGTATTGACGTATCAGGCAAATCCGCGCGTCAGCGGCGATGCCAAAGGCGGTGTCTCGGTATTGAGTTCATCGGGCGGCGCCGGCGCGCTGCTTGCCGACCACAGCAGCGAATATGGCATACCGATGTCCGAGTTCAGTGAGGACACGGCGGAAAAGTTAGAGCACATCCTGCCGGAGTTCGCGCGCAAGGCCAACCCGGTTGATCTCACGGGGCAAATCTACAGCAGTCCCAATCTGTTCAAGGATACCTGCCTCGCACTGCATGCGGACCGCAGGACCGAGGCCATCGTGGTGCAGTTTGCCAGCAGCGGGCGCCGCGGGCTGCATGAGAACGCCGAGGTATTCAAATCCGTTGCGCGCGATCTGCCGGTCATTATCAGTTTCATCGGCGAAGTCATGGAACCGGACATCACCAAGTCCTTGCGTGAGGCGGGCGTGACACTGTGCGGCGACCCCGCGGCCACGATGAGCGCGTTGTCTTTGTTATACAAGCGGCGGCACATGCAAGCATTGCCAAAAGCGGCAGAGCGCCCAGGACTGCCCGCACGTGCGGCACCGCGCGATTGGGCAGACGCCATGCAGTACTGTGAAGATAGTGGGATCGCCCCGGCCAAATGGGTGGTGCTCGGCCCCAATGATCGCGCGGCAAAAGCCTGCGCCGGTATGACCTATCCGTTGGTCGTCAAGGTGTTGCCGTCGGAGGCCGACCATAAGACCGAATTGGGCCTGATCAAGCTGCGCGTTCAAACCGCCGATGACGTCGACACCCATGCGACCGAATTCCGCCGGCGGCTCGGCAAACCCGGCGCCGGTGTGTTGGTTCAGGAAATGGTCGACGAAGGCGTGGAAGTAGTGCTCTCGTGCCTGCGTCAAACTGACTTTGGCCCCGTCATTTCTATTGGCACTGGCGGCACGGCAATCGAGCTGTACCGCGACGTTGTTCACCTCGCCTTGCCGGTTTCAGAGGCGCAAGTACTGTCCGCGCTTCGCACGCTCAAGCTCTGGACATTGCTGCAAGGTTTTCGCGGCAAACGACCCGCCGACACTGATGCCCTGCTGCGCGCGGCTGTGCAATTTGGCGATCAATTTTTGGCCAGCCCGGATGTCGTCGAGTTCGAAATCAATCCCGTGATCGTTAGACCGCAGGGGCATGGATTGAATGCCGTGGATGCATTGGTCAAAATCACCACCGGCAACACGGAGAAAATCTGATGTTTGCATCCGACACCTTAAAAGGCCGCACGGCCCTGATTACCGGCGGCGGCAGCGGCATCGGCCTGGAGATTGCCAACGTCTACGCGCGTCTCGGCGCCTCGGTAATGCTGATCGGACGCAACGAAGATCGTGTGCAGGATGCCGCCAAGGCGATCCAGCACGCGGGTGGAATGGCCGCCTCGTGCAGAGCCGATGTCCGTAACTACGATGACGTCGCCGCCGCCGTGCAAGCCACGGTCGGGCAATTCGGCACGCTGGACATTCTGGTTAATAACGCCGCGGGCAATTTCGTTTGCCCCACCGCCGAGATGTCGCCGCGCGGATGGAAAACCGTCATCGATATCGATCTGAACGGCACATTCCACTGCTGTCACGCGGCCTATCCACACCTCAAGAAATCCACGCATGGCGGCTCCATCATCAGCATCATTACCATGCTGGGTGTCGGCGGCTGGCCCGGCGCGGCCCACGCCGGCGCGGCAAAGGCGGGCGTACTCTCATTGTCGCGAGCGCTTGCCGTCGAATGGGGCGCGGACAACATACGCGTGAATACCATATCGCCCGGCCCCATCGGCGACACCGAAGGCGTGCGCAGGATGTATATCGAGACCGGACGCGGCGACATTGAAATGAAAAAGACCGCGCTCGGCCGCTTCGGGCGCAAGGAAGAAATCGCCAATGCAGCAGTCTTTCTCGCATCGGGCCTTGCCAGTTACATCACCGGTGAGAACCTGATCGTGGATGGCGGCAGATGGCTGAAGTACGCCGCGGCATGAATTGCACCCGATCGGGAAGCAGAACAAACAGGAGTCGCTGAAATGCCGTCGCATACACGCAAGCTCGCGGAATTCGCCACCAATCTGAAACTCCGGGATGTGCCTGATGAAGTCATCGTGCGCGCCAAAGGCATCATCCTTGACGGCCTTGGCTGCGGCTTGTTCGGCGCAAACCTCCCATGGACGCGAAAGCTGGCTGGCCTCGTCAAACGTCTGGAGCCGCATGGCGGCCATGCCTCGATCTGGGCGCGCGGCGAAACGGCTTCCGCCACCAGTGCCGCGCTCATCAACGGCACCATGATTCAAGGCTATGAACTGGACGATGCCAACCCGGCGACGATACATAGCTGCGCGGCGATATTACCTGCCGTATTTGCCGCCGGCGAATACGTGGGCGCGGCCCGTGTCACTGGCGAACAATTGCTGACCGCGGTCATCGCCGGTTTTGAAGTCGGGCCGCGCGTCGGCTTGTGCATGAACGGCAACCGCCTGCTCATCAATGGCTGGCACACACCCGGCATATTTGCGCCGTTCCCCGCGGCCATTGCGGCAGGCAGAGTGCTGGGGCTGGACAGCGATCAGGCCTATCACGCGCTCGGCATTGCCGGGCCGCAGGCGGCTGGCCTGATGGCCGCGCAGTTTGGCTCCATGGTCAAGCGCATGCTGGTAGGCAAAGGCTCACAGAGCGGCTTGTATGCGGCCCTGCTCGCCGCCGACGGATTCACCGGCATCGAGGACGTATTCGAGGAGGAATTCGGCGGCTACTGCACGACGTTCACCCAGAGCACGGATCAGTTCGATCTCACGGAACTCACCAGCGAACTGGGCACGCGCTGGGAAACCATGCGCATCGCCATCAAGCACCACGCTTGCGTGGGCACCAATCAATCGACGCTGGATGCGCTCGATGAGCTGATGATGGAAACCGGACTGCAGGCCTCCGATATCGACGAGATCACCATCGCGGTGACGCAATCCGCGCTCAGCCACTCTCACTGGTCGCCTTATGTTCCGGGCGATCTGACCGCCGCGCAGATGCACATGGGTTTCTGTGTGGCGATGAAGCTTATCGATGGCGAGGTTTTTGTGGACCAGATGACCGAGAGCAACATCGGCAGGCCCGCTCTAGTCGCATTCGCCAACCGAGTCAACGTGGTACGCGATGAGGCGCGCGAAGAAAAAGGCCGCCCCTACGCCAGGGGCGCCAGCGTTAACATTGTTTTGAAGAATGGGAAAACATTGAACAAAACCGTCGATTTTTTTCTGGGCAGCTACCTGCGACCAATGACATCCGCGCAGATGTCGGCAAAATACCGGCGCCTTGCCAGCAGAACGTTATCGCCGGAAAAAGTGGCGGCGATAGAAAATACGGTCTGGAATCTTGAACAAGCAGCATCGTTGACCGAATTGACAAATCATTTGAAGTGAACGGGTCTCGCACATGACTTCACCCAGAGTCATGCTAAAACTATCTAAATAAGTTGTTTAAAATCAATAATTTACTGTTAAAAGCCATGCAAGCGTAAAACGCGCAAACAAACGAGGAGACGACGCGTGTTGCCACATCAAGAACTGACAATTGCCCGCTGCCTTGCATTGGGCGTTGCATTTAGCGTTGCGTTGGGCGTTACGATCGGCGCAACGTCCGGCGCCATCGCCCAGACAAATTTTCCGGTAAAACCGCTGCGCTTGCTGATCGGCTTTGTGCCGGGCGGCTTCACCGACATATCCGGGCACATGGTGGCGCAAGGCCTGACGGAAGCGCTTGGCCAGCAGGTCATTGCAGAGAATCGCCCCGGCGCAAACGGCGGACTGGCCGCGGAACAGACGGCGCGCGCCGCGCCCGATGGCTACACCTTCTACATGGCGTCATCGGGCCACACCACGAAACCCATGCTGCAAGTGAGGATGCATTACGACCCGATCAAGGACTTCAAGCCGATTTCGCAGTTCGCCGATATTCCGAACGTATTAGTCGTTCATCCATCGGTGCCGGTGCAAAACCTGAAGCAACTCCTGGCGCTGCTTAAATCGAAGCCCGGTTATCTCACGCTGGGCACGACGGGCGTGGGAGCGCCGGGGCATCTGTGCGGCGAGTTGATGCAGATGATGACAGGCACCAAGCTTATCCATGTGCCGTACAAGGGTTCGGGCGCCGTCATCATCGACTTGCTGGGCGGGCATGTCGATATTTCGTTCCCCTCGACCGCATCCGCGCTGCCCTATGTGCAGCAAGGCCGCCTGCGCGCGCTGAGCGTCACCAGTTCGAGGCGTTCACCCGCCTATCCCGACGTGCCCACCATGGTGCAGGCCGCCTTGCCGGGATTCGAAGTGCAAGGCTGGTACGGCGTGCTCGGCCTCGCGCGCATGCCGAAGGATGTCACGCAGCGTTTGAGCAACGAGATCATCAAGCTGGCGAAAAATCCCGATATACGCGCCCGGCTGATGAAGCTGGGCGCCGAAGCCGTGGGCAGCACGCAAGAGGAATTCGCGGCGCTCATCGCCACCGACCATGCCAAGTGGGCAAAGGTCATCGTGCGTATTTCACGTCATCGTGACCGGTGATTTCACCAAAGCGTGACCGACGTTTCACGGCATCGTGACCGCGATTTCACGCTGAGCGTGACCGATTTAGGGAATGTTGCATGGATAGTTAAAGGTAGTCTTGCCGCTTTTTTTGAAAGC
>CAMDDY010000069.1 GCA_945893125.1 Bordetella parapertussis | reverse complement strand
GCGGCTCGGTTTCGGCTCGCGCACCGGCATTGACCTTACGGGAGAGTCCGCCGGCATTTTGCCGTCGCAGGAGTGGAAGCTGCAGCGCTTCAAGCAGAAATGGTTTGCCGGCGAGACCGTGAGCATCGGCATCGGTCAGGGTTATAACTCGTATACGCCGCTGCAACTGGCATCGGCGATCGCCACCGTGGCCAACGATGGGGTGATGTTTCGTCCGCACGTGGTGAATTATGTCGAAGATCTGCGCACCAAGGCACGCACCGCGATTGAACCCAAACCGCTGCGTTCGCTCGATCTGAATCCGGAACATATCGATATCATCAAAAAAGCGCTGGTGGGCGTGAACAAGGAAGGCACCAGCGCGTCGGTATTTGCCGGCGCGGAATATGTCAGCGCGGGCAAGACCGGCACCGCGCAGGTGATCGCGATCAAGCAGGGCGAGAAATACGTCGAAAGCCGCGTGCAGGAACGCCACCGTGATCACGCGTTGTTTATCGCCTATGCGCCCGCCGAAAACCCCACCATCGCGCTCGCGGTGATTGTTGAAAACGCCGGATTCGGCGCGCGTGCCGCCGCGCCGATCGCGCGTCAGGCAATTGATTATTATCTGCTGGGCAAACAGCCGCCCGACGACAAGAAAGGGGCCGCCAAGTGATGGCCTGGTATTTGCGGCGGTTTGGACGCCTGCTGAGCGCGCATATCGACGGGCCGCTGCTGGCGGCGGTGTTGCTGTTGATGGCGACCGGGCTGACCGTGCTCTACAGCGCGTCGAACGCGGGCTGGCCGCGTGTCACCGGGCAAATGACCAACATGCTGGTGGCGCTGGGCGTGATGTGGGTGTTTGCGAATATTCCGCCGCACTTCCTGATGCGGCTGGCGCTGCCGGTGTTTGTGCTGGGCGTGGCGCTGCTGGTCGGCGTCGCCGTGGCCGGTGACGTGGTAAACGGCGCGCGCCGTTGGCTGCATATCGGCATCACACGCATACAGCCGTCGGAACTGATGAAAATCGCCGCACCCCTGATGCTGGCCTGGTATTTTCACCGTTACGAGGGCACGCTGCGTTTACGCAACTACCTGTTGGCGGCTATTCTGCTGCTGTTGCCGGTGGGATTGATCGCGCGTCAGCCGGATCTCGGCACCGCGATATTGATACTGGCGAGCGGTGGCTACGTGTTGTTTCTCGCGGGATTGTCGTGGAAAATAATCGCGGGCCTCGGCGTGGCCGGCCTGGCCAGTGCGCCGGTGGCGTGGACGCTGATGCATGATTACCAGCGCCAGCGCATCATGATGCTAATCGACCCGACACAAGACCCATTGGGCAAGGGTTACCACACCATCCAGTCCACCATCGCGGTGGGCTCCGGCGGCATCACCGGCAAAGGGTGGATGAGCGGCACGCAAACACATCTGGATTTTATTCCGGAGCGCACCACGGATTTTATTTTTGCGGTGTATTCCGAGGAATTCGGATTTGTAGGCAATTTGCTGCTGCTGATTTTGTTTTTGCTGGTGATATCACGCGGTTTTGTCATCGCGGCGCAGGCGCCCACGCTGTTTGCACGTCTGCTGGCGGGCGCGATTACACTGACGTTTTTTACCTATGCGTTCGTGAACATGGGCATGGTGAGCGGCATACTGCCGGTGGTGGGCGTGCCGTTGCCGCTGATCAGCTACGGCGGAACATCGCTGGTGACACTGTGTTTGGGATTTGGCATATTGATGAGTATCCACACGCATCGGAAGCTGGTGCATACATGAAAACCAAGGATGAAGGCGGAAGGATCAAGGGCACACTTGCAGCGAAGCAGAAGGAAGAAAACAACCTGACCAGCGGTCTGCCGTGGCCTGTTTTCATCCTTCTGCTTCGCTGCAAGTGTGCCCTTGATCCTTCCGCCTTCATCCTTTTGTTGGCTTTATTGTCAGGCTGTAGCACGCCACCGAGGCGCGAAGCGCCGATGACAAAAGCACCGCCCTCCGCCCCCACCACCAAAGGCGGCGGCTACTATCTGGACGATGGCCCCGGCGCCAATGCACCGGCCAATCTCGACAGCATTCCGGATGCGGTACCGCGCGTGGAACCGTTGCACCGCGGCGCGCTGCGTCCCTATACCGTGATGGGCCGCAACTACACGCCGATGACGGCGGTGGCGCCGTATCGCGCGCGCGGCGTGGCGTCGTGGTACGGGCGGCGTTATCACGGCAAACAAACGTCCACGGGCGAAATTTACGATATGTATGCCATGACCGCCGCGCATACCACGCTGCCGATCCCGAGTTATGCCCGCGTTACCCATGTCGCGACGGGAAAATCGGTCGTCGTGCGGGTGAACGATCGCGGGCCGTTTATCGACAGCCGCCTGATCGATTTATCGTATACCGCCGCGCACAAGTTGGGCGTGCTGGCGGGCGGCAGCGCGATGGTGGAGGTTGAATCGATCATTCCCGGCGCGGCAGCGCCGTTCAGCAGCGCGCCGCCGGTTGCCGCGGCGCCGCCGGCCAGTACGGCGCCTTCCGCGGTCGCTTCCGCACCAGCACCCGAGTCCGCCGAGCGGCAGATACCCATGGCCGCCGACAGCGGCGGCTTCTATCTGCAGCTCGCGGCGTTCAGCGCCAGAGACAACGCCGAAGCCTATGCCGGACGCTTGCGTGCCGAGCAGGCGTGGCTGGCCGCGCAGTTGCAGGTGTATACGCGAGACGGCTTGTTTCGCGTCCATGCGGGGCCGTTTGCCAATCAGAACGAGGCGCGTCAGGCGGCGGATCGTATCAGCCAATCGATGGGCATCAAGCCCATGATTCTTGTTAGATAAATGCAATAAAAACATATACTTATAATATAATTGCCATTGCCGGACCGGAATGGCGCATTCCGGCGAATGTTATAATTCAGCGCATTATTCGCAGCACCGGGCGCGGCGCCATAAGCGCTGACGTTTGTCATCATCGCCCGCCAGAAAAAGCCCCACAAAGGTATTCTCCATGGACATGAACGACCTAAATGACCCGAACGCCGCTGCCTCCGACGTGGATCCGCAAGAGACCCGCGAGTGGCTGGATTCGCTCGACGCGGTGATCGAACGCGAAGGCCCGGGCCGAGCCAATTTTTTGCTCGAACAACTGGTGGCGCGCGCGCGCAGTTCCGGCGCCTATATCCCGTATAACGCGAACACCGCGTACATGAATACCATCCCGCCCGAACGCGAAGAGCGTTCGCCGGGCGACCCCGAGATGGAGCATCGCATCCGCTCGTTGGTGCGCTGGAACGCAATGGCTACGGTGGTGCGCGCCAACAAGGAATCCTCCGAACTCGGCGGCCATATTGCGAGCTTTGCTTCGGCGGCCACGCTGTACGACGTGGCGTTTAATCATTTTTTCCGCGCCGCCAACGATAATTTTCTCGGCGACCTGATTTATTTTCAGGGCCATTCCGCGCCCGGCGTGTATGCGCGCGCTTTTCTCGAAGGGCGCATCACCGAAGAGCAGATGGTGCATTTTCGCCAGGAGGTGGACGGCAAGGGTTTGAGTTCCTATCCGCACCCGTGGCTGATGCCGGATTTCTGGCAATTCCCCACCGTGTCGATGGGCTTGGGCCCGCTGATGGCGATTTATCACGCGCGTTTCATGCGTTATATGCGTGACCGCAGCATTATCCCGGGGCAGGGCCGCAAAGTGTGGGCGTTCATGGGCGACGGCGAAATGGACGAGCCCGAATCGCTGGGCGCGATTTCGCTGGCGGGCCGCGAAAAACTCGACAACCTGATTTTCGTGATCAACTGCAATTTGCAGCGGCTCGACGGCCCGGTACGCGGCAACGGCAAAATCATTCAGGAACTCGAAGCCGACTTTCGCGGCTCCGGCTGGAACGTGATCAAGGTGGTGTGGGGATCGTACTGGGACCCGCTGATTGCGAAAGACAAATCGGGCATTCTCCTGAAACGCATGGAAGAATGCGTGGACGGCGAGTACCAGGCGATGAAATCGCAGGACGGCGCCTATGTGCGCAAACATTTTTTCGGCAAGTATCCGGAGCTGGCGGAATTGGTCGCCAACATGTCCGACGACGACATCTGGCGACTGAATCGCGGCGGGCACGATCCGCACAAAATGTACGCTGCGTATGCCGCCGCCACCAAACATACCGGCCAGCCGACGGTCATCCTCGCCAAGACCATCAAGGGTTACGGCATGGGGGAATCCGGCGAGGGGCAAAACATCACCCATCAGCAAAAAAAGATGGGCACCTCGTCGATCAAGGCATTCCGCGACCGCTTCAGCGTGCCGATTCCCGACGATCAGTTGGAGAACGTGCCGTTCTACCGTCCGCCGGAAGACTCGCCGGAGATGAAATATTTCCGCAGCCGCATCGAGGCCATGGGCGGCTCGCTGCCCTCGCGCAAGCGCCGTGCGCCGCCGCTGGAAGTACTGCCGCTGTCGGCGTTCGAGGCGCAATTAAAAAGCACGGACGAGCGCGCAATCTCCACCACCATGGCGTTCGTGCGAATACTCAACACGGTGATCCGCGATAAAAAAATCGGCAAGTTCGTGGTGCCCATCGTGCCGGATGAGTCGCGCACCTTCGGCATGGAAGGCATGTTCCGCCAGTTCGGCATTTATTCCAGTGTGGGCCAGCTCTACACCCCGCAGGACGCCGATCAACTGATGTTCTACAAGGAAGACAAAACCGGGCAGATGCTGCAAGAGGGCATCAACGAAGCCGGCGCGATGTCGTCGTGGATCGCGGCGGCTACCGCGTATGCGAATCACGGGCAGATGATGATTCCGTTTTACATCTTCTATTCCATGTTCGGCTTTCAGCGTATCGGCGATCTGGCGTGGGCGGCGGGCGACATGCGCGCGCGCGGCTTTTTGCTCGGCGGCACGGCGGGGCGCACCACGTTGAACGGCGAAGGCTTGCAGCACGAAGACGGCCACAGCCACCTGATGGCATCGACCATCCCCAACTGCATTTCGTACGACCCGACATTCGCCTATGAACTCGCGGTGATTATTCAGGACGGCATGCGGCGCATGTATCAGGAGCAGGAAGACGTTTTCTATGACATCACCGTGATGAATGAAAACTATACGCACCCGGCGATGCCCGACGGCGTGGAGAAGGGTATTTTGCGCGGCATGTATTTGTTCGCCGAAAGCCAAACGACGAAGAAAAATCAGCCGCGCGTGCAGTTGCTTGGCAGCGGCACGATATTGCGTGAAGTGATCGCCGCCGCCGCCATGCTGGAAAAAGATTACGGCGTTGCCGCCGATATCTGGAGCGTCACCAGCTTTAACGAACTGCGTCGCGATGGTCTGGATGCGCAGCGCTGGAACACACTGCATCCCGAAGCCGAGCCGCGCTTGTCGTACGTTGAACAATGTCTCAAAGACCGCGCCGGACCGGTGATCGCAGCCACCGATTACGTCAAAACTTACGCCGATCAGATACGCGCCTTTATGCCGGCGCAGCATTACTCGGTGCTCGGCACCGACGGCTTCGGCCGCTCCGACACGCGCCGAGCGCTGCGACGTTTCTTTGAAGTGGATCGCAATTACGTCGCCGTCGCCGCGTTGAAGGCGCTGGCCGATCAGGAAGCGATCCCGCGCGCCAAAGTGGCTGATGCGATCAAACGCTACGGCATTGATAGCGAAAAGCCCAGCCCCACTTCGGTGTAATGAGCAGTATAAAAATCGTTTAAAAACAACTACTTAAATATAACACTGTTCATGGCCAACGTTATAGAAGTAACGGTTCCCGACATCGGCGACTATAAAAACATCCCCGTGATCGAAGTGTTCGTCAAAGCGGGCGACACCGTCAAAGCCGAAGAATCGCTGATGACGCTTGAGTCGGACAAAGCGACCATGGATGTGCCCTCCCCCGCTAGCGGTGTGGTGAAAGAGATCGTCATCAAGCCCGGCGATAAAGTGTCCAAGGGCACGCTAGTGCTCAGACTTGAGCCATTGGAAAGCGCGGCGGCGCCCGTAGCCGCGGCAAAGCCTGCGCCACCCGCGCCTGCGGCGGTAGCGTCCGCACCCGCCACCAATGCCGCGCGCGTTCCCGCGCCGGTGAGCGCGCCACTCGCGCAGCCGATCGACGACACGCGGCATCGCATGGCGCACGCCAGCCCGTCGGTGCGGCAATTCGCGCGCGAACTCGGCGTCGATCTGTCCCGCGTCACCGGCAGCGGCCCCAAAGCCCGCATCCTGCGCGAGGACGTGCAGGCGTATGTGAAAGCGGAACTGGCGAAGCCGCGCGGCGGGAGTGGATCAGGTTTCAATCTGCCGCCGATGCCGCAGATTGATTTCGCCAAATTCGGCGGCATCGAAACCAAACCGCTGTCGCGCATCCGCAAGCTGTCGGGCGGGTTTTTGCATCGCAACTGGGTGAGCATTCCGCATGTCACGCAGCAAGACGAAGCCGACATCACCGATCTCGAAGCCTTCCGCAAGGCGCAGGGCGATGAAGCCCGCCGCCGCAACGTCAAGCTCACCCTGCTGGGTTTTTTAACAAAGGCCTCGGTGCTGGCGTTAAAACAGTTCCCCGAATTTAATTCGTCGCTGTCCGCCGATGGCGAAAGCCTGGTGCTGAAGCAGTATTTTCATATCGGCGTTGCGGTCGATACGCCCAACGGCCTGGTGGTGCCGGTGCTGCGCGACATCGATAAAAAAGGGCTGTTTGACATCGCGCAGGAACTCGGCGCGGTCAGCGAACGCATGCGCTCAGGCAAAATCGCGCCGGCCGATGTGCAGGGCGGTTGTTTTTCCATTTCCAGTCTCGGCGGGCTCGGCGGCACTTTCTTTACCCCGATCATCAATGCGCCGGAAGTGGCGATCCTCGGCGTCGGCAAGGCCGTGATGAAGCCGATTTGGAACGAGAGGGACGGCACATTCCAGCCGCGGTTGATGTTGCCGCTGTCGCTGTCGTACGATCATCGCGTGATCGACGGCGCGCAGGGCGCGCGCTTCGTGACCTACCTTTCGCAAACGCTGTCGGATATTCGCAGACTCGTGCTTTGAATGCGGTGAACCACGAAGCCATCGGCATCCTCGGCGGCACTTTCGACCCGATCCATCTCGGTCATTTGCGCCTTGCGCAAGAAGTGGCGGAGGCGCTGGGCTTAAGGGAGGTGCGTTTTATTCCGGGCGGCACGCCGCCGCATCGCGCCGCGCCGCAAACACCGGTGGCGGATCGCGTGGCGATGGTGAAATTGGCTATCGCAGGCAATCCGCTGTTCGTGCTGGATGATAGAGAAACGCGGCGCAGCGGCAAGTCATACACCGTCGACACGCTGTCCGAATTGCGCGCGGCGCTCGGTGCAAGTTGTCCGCTGGTGTTGATGATGGGCGCGGATGCGTTTCTCGGCTTGGAAGCCTGGCATCGGTGGCAGGAAATATTCGCCCTGGCGCACATCGCGGTCGCGCATCGGCCCGGTTCGGTGCTGGGCGAAATGCCGGCGGCGCTGGCGCGTGAGTTCGCCCGGCGGCGCAGCCGCGATCGAGAAGCCGTGCAGCATGCGGCGGCGGGTGTGATCGTCGAAGTGCCGATCACCGCGCTGGATATTTCAGCCACCCAGGTGCGCGGGCTGGTGCGCGAACGGCGTAGTGCGCGTTATTTGCTGGCGCCGGCGGTGCTGCAATACATTCACGATAACCAATTGTTTTTACAGGAAAATAAACCATGATGCGGCTCGATAAATTGTCCCGGATAGCGTTCGACGCACTGGAAGACGTCAAGGCGCGCGACATCGTGGTGTTCGATGTCAAAAAAATGACCGCCTATTTCGATAAAGTCATCGTTGCCACAGGAGACTCCAACCGGCATTGCCGCGCGCTGGCGAATAATGTGCAAGTGCAGGTCAAAGCCGCTGGTGGAAAAATCTACGGCGTCGAAGGCGAAAGAACCGGCGAGTGGCTGCTGGTGGATATCGGCGCGACCGTGGTGCATATCATGCAGCCCGCGATACGCCAGTATTACAACCTCGAAGAACTGTGGGCGCCGGCAGCAAAAGTAGTCAAAGCGGCGGCCAGGGTGGACAAGCCCGCCAGGGCAAAAGTGACCAAGGTAACCAAGGTAACCAAGGTAACCAAGGTAACCAAAGTAGCCAAGGCCACCAAGGCCGGCAAACCCGCTGCGCGCAAATCGACCGCGCCGCGAAAACCTGTCGTAAAACGTAAGGCCGTCGCCGCGCGCCGCGGCCGCGCAAAAGCCGCCTAGCGCCATGAAGCTGCGCATTGTCGCGGTCGGACATCGCATGCCGCAATGGATCAGCAGTGGGTTTGAAGACTACGCGCGGCGCATGCCGCGTGACATGCCGCTGGCGCTTACCGAACTCAAACCCGAGCCGCGCGGCGACAAACCCAGCGCGGGCGACATCGCGCGCATCGTCGAACAGGAAGCGCAGCGCATCGAAGCGGCGATTCCCAAGGGCAATCTCACCGTGGTGCTGGATGAAAGCGGCAAAATGGTCAGCACACTGCAACTCGCCGATAAAATCACGCGTTGGCGCGACGAGAGTCGCGATGTATGCTTTGTCATCGGCGGCGCCGACGGCGCCGCCGCGCGCTTGAAGCAAAGCGCCGGCTGGTTGTGGTCGCTGTCGCCGCTGACCTTGCCGCACGGCCTCGCGCGCGTGGTGCTGGCGGAGCAGTTGTATCGCGCGGTATCGATCCTCGGCAATCATCCTTATCATCGGTCTTGATCAGACATGGCGATATCGGAGCGAAAAATATTCCTCGCGTCGCGCAGCCCGCGCCGCCGCGACCTGCTGCGGCAGATCGGCGTCGGCCACGAATTGCTGTTGTTGCGCGATGCCGGCAATCGCGGCGCCGACGTTGACGAAACGCCGCACGCCGGGGAATCGCCGCGCGATTACGTTCTGCGCGTGGCGATCGCCAAGGCGAAGGCGGGATTGCAAGTGGCGGCGCGGCGCGCGGGCGGCATCGTCAAGCCAGTGCTGGCCGCCGACACCACCATCGCGCTCGACAACCGCATCATCGGCAAGCCGGACGATGCCGCGGATGCGACACGCATTCTGCAGGCGCTGTCGGGCCGCGGTCATATCGTGATCACCGCGGTGGCGGTGGCGTACGCCGAGCGGCTGGAAACACGCATCAGCGAATCGACCGTGACGATGCGCGTGATCGACGATGCGCTGATACAACGCTACATCGCCAGCGGCGAACCGATGGACAAGGCCGGCGCCTATGCCGTGCAGGGGCGCGCGGCGGCGTTTATCACACGTATCGAAGGCAGCTACTCCGGTATCATGGGTTTGCCGCTCGCCGAAACGGTGGAATTACTCGCGGCGTTTAATATCGAAAGCGTGTAGCCCGCCAGCCCACTATGAGCGAAGAAATACTCGTCAACGTCACAGCGCAGGAAACGCGCGTTGCCGTGATTGAAAACGGCGTCACGCAGGAGCTGCACATCGAGCGCACCTCCGCGCGCGGTCTGGTCGGCAATGTTTACATGGGCTGCGTGGTGCGTGTGCTGCCGGGCATGCAGTCGGCGTTTGTCGATATCGCCGGCAACCGCGCGGCTTTCCTGCACGTGGCCGATATCTGGGGCAGCCGTTACAACGGCGGCCAGGGGCGCGTAGACGGCCCGCCGATAGAGCGTCTGCTGTCCGAAGGCGAAAAGCTGATGGTGCAGGTGGTGAAAGACCCGCTCGGTACCAAGGGCGCACGGCTGACCACGCAGATCAGCCTCGCCGGACGGTTTTTGGTGTATCTGCCGCGCGACGATGCGCACATCGGCGTCTCGCAGCGCATTGAGGATCAGGAAGAACGCGTGCTTCTGCGAGACCGGCTGCAACACCTGTTGCCGCCCGAGGAAAAAGGCGGCTTCATCATGCGCACCATGGCGGAAACGGCGTCGGACGCAGAGTTGGCGTCCGACCTCGCCTACCTGCGCAAACTGTGGGCGGGGATACAGGAGCGCGCGATTCCCGCCGCGCCGCTGATGCTGTTGTATCAGGACCTTAATCTCGGCATGCGCGTGCTGCGCGATTTCGTCGGCGATGAAACCTCGCGCATCGTGGTCGATACCGAAGCGGAGTACCGCGCGATGAAAACATTCGCGCGCGACTATACGCCGGCCAACGTGGAGCGCATCAGCCACTACCAGGGCGAGCGCCCGTTGTTCGAACTTTACGGCGTCGAACTCGAAATTGAAAAAGCGCTGGCACGGCGCGTCGATCTGAAATCCGGCGGCTATCTCATCATGGATCAAACCGAGGCGCTGACCACGGTGGACGTGAATACCGGCGGCTTTGTCGGCGGACGCAACCTGGACGACACCATTTTCAAGACCAATCTCGAAGCGGCGCAGGTGGTGGCGCGCCAACTGCGGCTGCGCAATTTGGGCGGCATCATCATCATCGATTTTATCGACATGGATACCGAGGAGCATCGCAACGCGGTGCTCAACGAATTCCGCAAGGCGCTGGCGCGTGACCGCACGCGCATGACCATCAACGGCTTCACCCAACTGGGGCTGGTGGAAATGACACGCAAGCGCACGCGCGAGTCGCTGGCGCATGTGCTGTGCGAGCCGTGTCCGGTATGCCAGGCGCGCGGCGAATTAAAAACCGCGCAAACCGTGTGTTACCAGATACTGCGCGAACTGGACCGCGAGGCGCGGCAATTCAGCGCGCGCGAATTTCGTATCCTCGCATCGCAGCAGGTGATCGACCTGTTCCTCGACGAGGAATCGCAAAGCCTCGCCCTGTTGTCCGACGCCATCGGCAAGCCGGTGTCGCTGCTGGTCGAAGGCCAGTACAACCAGGAACAGTTTGATATAGTGCTTATGTAAGTGCGTGAGGCGTGAGGCGTGAGGTGCGGCTCCTCCTGGTATCGGATGCAGGCCCCGAGGAGCTGGGGTTACGCCTCACGCCTAACGCCTCACGAAAAGAGGCTCAACCGTGACACTCGCAGGCGATCTGCGCCGCTTTGATCCGAATTCCTCGTCGCCGGTGCGGATGCTGGCGGAGCAGGCGTTGTCGCGCGCCGCCGGGGCGCCGCTGGTGCAGGGCAATCGCGTGCGCTTGTTGCGCGATGCGGCGCAAAATTATCCCGCGTGGCTCGACGCCATTGCCAACGCGCGGCGTTTTATCCTGTTCGAAAATTACATTATCGAAAACGATGCGACGGGCAAGCGCTTTGTCGTGGCGCTGGCGGCGCGCGCGCGCGCGGGCGTGCGGGTGCGGGTGATTTACGATTGGTTCGGTGGCCTGGGGCTGGGCTCGAAGCGGTTACTCGAACCGCTGGTTGCCGCCGGGGCGGAAGTGCGCGCGTTTAATCCGCCGGTGATTGGCAGTCCGTTCGGCTGGATGCAGCGCGACCACCGCAAAATGATGGCGGTGGATGGCGCCGTCGGCTATGTATCGGGGCTGTGCGTGAGCAACCGCTGGGAGGGCGACGCGGCGCGCGGTATTGAACCCTGGCGCGACACCGGGCTCGAAATCACCGGCCCCGCCGTGGCCGACATTGAACACGCGTTTGGGCAGGTGTGGGCGGCGGCGGGCGCCCCGCTGCCGGCGAATGTTTATACCGATGTGAAGGCTATCCCGCGCGCCGGCGATGTCACGCTGCGGGTGCTGGCGAATCAGCCCAATATCGCGAATGTCTATCGGCTGGATCAACTGGTCGCGGCGATGGCCACGCGCACGTTATGGCTGACGGATGCGTATTTCGTCGGGCTGCCCGCGTATGTGCAGGCGCTGCGCGCGGCGGCGCAGGACGGCGTGGATGTGCGTCTGCTGGTGCCGGGTTCCAGCAACCTGTTTGCGGTGGCCAGCATGTCGCGCGCGGGTTACCGCGCCCTGCTGGAAGGCGGCGTGCGGGTATTCGAATGGAACGGCCCGATGCTGCACGCGAAAACGGCGGTGGCGGACGCGCGCTGGGCGCGCGTGGGCTCGACCAATCTTAACGCGACCAGCTGGATAGGCAATTATGAGCTTGATATTGCCATCGAGGATTCCGCTTTCGCCGGCGAAATGCAAGCGATGTACGAAGACGACCTCGCCAATGCGACGGAAATATTATTGTCGGCGCGTAATCGCGTGCGGCCAATAGTGCGCGCCGCGCGCGCGCGCGGCAGCTTTCGCGGCAGCGCATCGCGTGCCGCCGCCGGGGCATTGCGCATCGGCAATACGGTGGGTGCGGCCATCACCAATCACCGTTTGCTCGGCCCGGCGGAGGCGGGCATCATGGGGATGGTGGGCGTGACGCTGCTGGCGCTGGTGGCCATCGGGCTGTGGTGGCCGCTGGTGGTGGTGATACCGCTGTGCGCCTTGGGTGCGTGGATCGCGGTGTCGCTGTTGGTGCGCGCGGTCTTGTTGCGCCGCGCGGGCGGCAAGGCGGGGGAGCCGCCGCCGCGTGACCCGGGACGAGATGGACGTTGAGCCATATCCGTTGACGATGCGCATCGACCGTCAAAAAATCCACGGGCGGCTCAGAAGAGGGCGCCAATCATCCGCTCCAGGTAAACCAGCGGCGCCATCAAAATCAGTTGCAGCAGCAACAGCGCGATCAGCGGCGACAGATCCACCATGCCGATCGTCGGGACCACGCGTTGAATCGGGCGCAGCAGCGGACGCGTGAGCAGGTTGACCAACGAAAGCATCGGGCTTGCCGGATTCACCCATGAAATTATCACCAGCAGGATGATGCCGCCGATGGCAAGATAAATCGCCAGGCGCAGCAACATCACCAGCGCCAGCAGCAACACCGCGCCGATGGCCGCAGCGGAAGACGGCGCGTAGCCTTTTACCGCGAGTGTCAGTACGGCTTCGATGATAAGCACGCTCCACGCCAATACCCATGACGCGAGATCCATGCCCCACAGTCCCGGAATGACGCGGCGCGCGGGCAACACCACAAAGTTCGTCAATGTCTGCACGAATTCCGTTAGCGGGTTACGGATCGGCGCGCGGCACCACTGCATCCAGAAGCGCAGCAGCAGGATGCCGGCGAAAAAACCGCAAACCGACTGGATGATGAATAACAGGGCTTCAGTGAGCATGTCCGTAAAATTCGTTTAAAAACAAATACATATATCGCAATCGATGCAGGGAGCTAGCCGCGTCCCAGTTCGTCGCCCAACTCGCGTGAGCGGTCCGCTGCCGCTTTAACGGCGCGCACGATAGCGGACTTGATGTGATCGCTTTCCATGGCGGCGAGCGCGCGTTCGGTGGTGCCGCCCTTGGAGGTGACGCGGGCGCGCAGTGTCGCAATATCTTCGCTGCTTTGCGCCGCCAGTTTGGCTGCGCCGGTGAAGGTGCCGATGGCGAGTTGCCGCGCTGCTGCCGCGCTCATGCCCAGTTCGCGCGCGGCTTCCTCCAGCGCTTCGATGAAATAAAATACGTACGCCGGGCCGCTGCCCGACACGGCGGTCACGCTGTCGATATCGGCTTCGCGTTCCACCCACACGGTTTCGCCCACCGCGCCCATGATTTCTCCAGCGCGCTTGCGGTCATCGGCGGTGACCCCAGGCATCGCATAAAGCCCGGAGATGCCCGCCAGCACCAGCGCCGGCGTATTCGGCATCACACGCACGATACGCTGATGGTTGCCGAGCCAGCGAGACAGATCCGCGCCGCGGATGCCGGCGGCGATGGTGATTACCAGCGCGTCGGCAATCAGCGGCGTGAGTTGCGCGGTCGCGACACGCATTTGCTGCGGCTTGATCGCCAGTACCACGCAATCGGCTTGCAGGGCTTCGGCGCTGGTTTCGGCGAAGGTTTGCACCCCATACGTTTGTTCAAGTTTTTCGCGCGCCGCGGCGATGATTTCAACCACGCGCAGTTGTTTCGCGTCCCAATTGCGCTGTAACAGGCCGCCGATAATGGCGGTCGCCATATTGCCGCCGCCGATGAAGGTGATGTTCATTGGGTGATAGGAGTGAGGCGTTAGGAGTAAGGCGTGAATTGTTAGGAGTCAGGCGTGATGCAATGGTAACGCACTGTGCGCGGCTGCGGCTTTTCCGCCTCACGCCTCACCCCTCGCCCCTCACGTACGGGAACCAAAGATGGCGGTGCCAACGCGCACCAGGGTTGCGCCCTCGGCAATGGCGTCTTCCAAATCGTCCGACATACCCATCGACAGGGTGTCGAGCGCATGCCCGCGCGCGATCAGGTGTTGCTGCATTTCGCGCAGCCGCGCAAAGCGTTGCCGCCGTAGCGTTGGGTCCGCGGTGGGTTCCGGTATCGCCATCAAGCCGCGCAGTCGCAGGCGCGGCAAGCCGGCAATGACATCCGCCAGCGCGATTTGCGCGCCCGGCGCTATGCCGGATTTGCTGGCTTCTCCGCTGACATTGACCTGTATGCAGATGTTCAGCGGCGGCACATGCGCGGGCCGGGCATCGTTCAGGCGTTGCGCGATTTTGTCGCGCTCAACGCTATGCACCCATTGAAAATATTCGGCGATTAGCCGGGTTTTGTTGCTTTGAATCGGGCCGATCATGTGCCACTCGATGTTGTCGTGGCCTGCCGCGTGCGCGAGCGTGGCGATTTTTTCCACCGCTTCCTGCACGTAGTTTTCGCCAAAGGCGCGTTGCCCGGCGGCGTAACAGTCGCCTACCCGCGCCGCGCCGAACGTTTTGCTCACGGCCAGCAAGGCAATACTCTCCGGCGGGCGGTGCGCCGTGCGGGCGGCTGCCGCGATGCGCACTTTCACGGCTTGCAAGTTGGCGCGGATTGGCGGCATAATTTGTGTTGTTCGTGGCGCTATCGAATTAGCGTAGAATCAATATCTTAGAGTGTGCCGTGACGCGGCGGTCACGGCGTAAATTCCGGACTTGGACTTTTCAGGAAAATTATAATGGACATCTCCGAGCTGCTGGCCTTCGTAGTGAAGAATA
>CAMDDY010000068.1 GCA_945893125.1 Bordetella parapertussis | reverse complement strand
TCGCAATCTGATACCGTTCGTCTTGGGTGAGGTGTGTGTAGTTCATTCTTGGCAACTTTAACTTGGTGGTCGAGGGGCTCGGATGCTATCGCACCTCGCCCACCCAACCTATTAATCAGAGTTGCACTTCGAATTTGAACTCGCGGATGGGGTTAATCTGCGTTCATCTGTGTAAATCTGCGTCGAATGCCTTTGACCTTGCCCTGCTTAATCCAGTTTAATTCCCGTCTGCTGCTGCACTTTTTTCCACTTCGCCAAATCGGCGATCATGCGTTTGGTCAGTTCCTCCGGCGTACTCTTGATCACATCCGCGCCGAGCCGCGTGAACGCATCGCGCGTGGTTGGCTGATCCAGCACCTTCAACAGCGCCGTGTACACACGATTCACGATGTCTTTGAGCGTGGCCGACGGCAGAAAAATGCCGGTGTAAGTCGATGCCTCAAATCCGCGCACGCCCGACTCATCCATGGTGGGCACACCGGCAAGCAACGGTGAACGTTTGCTTGAGGCCACCGCGATGGCACGCAGCTTGCCCGCGTTCACATGCGGCGTCGAGGTGGATACCTGATCGAAGATGCAATGCGTTTGTCCGCCCATTAAATCGACCAGCGCCGGGCCGCTGCCCTTATACGGCACGTGCGTAAGTTTCACGCCGGTCATCACCTGAAACAACTCACCCGTGAGATGCGTGTTGCTGCCGGTGCCCGCAGACGCCATCATCACCGTGCCCGGCCTGGCCTTCGCCAGCGCGATAAATTCTCGGGCATTCACCACCGGCAACGACGGATGCGTCACCAGCACCAACGGCACGATAGACACCAAGGATGTCGGCGCGAAATCCTTGATCGGGTCGTAGCTCGGTACCGCCGCAAACGCCGGATTCACCGTGAGCGAGCCGCTGGAACCCAGCAACATCGTATAACCATCGGGCGCGGACTTCGCCACCACCTCGGTACCTATGCGACCGCCCGCGCCCCCGCGATTTTCAACCACCACGGTTTGACCCAGTTGCTCCGTCAACCCGGGGGCAACGGTGCGCGCGGTAATGTCGATATTGCCCCCCGGCGCAAACGGCGCGATCAGGCGGATGGGGCGGTCAGGATAAGCAGCATGGGCAACGTGAGCAACACTCGACAACATCAGCGCGAGCGCTGCACACAGCAAGCGGAACAGCATATGAACTCCATGGACAAAACAGCAGGTCAGCGCGGGCGATGTTAGCAGCAGCGCGGCACCGCTACAAATGCACGACACGCCGGGTGCAAACTTGCTTTACCGTCACATTGTAGGGCGGGAGCCATCCCGCCTTTGGTGATGGCCACGGAAGGGGGGATGACTCCCGCCCTACACGTTACGTGCGGATCAGCCGAGCACCCGCCGCAGATGCGGCCCGCGCACTGCTGGTTTCACATGGAGCAACCAGCGCCGCGCATGCGGCCTTTGCGCGTACACGGCGTCGAACAGGGCTTCCAGCCGTGGATTCGTGCCGCGCAGATTGTCGATCACCGCCTTGGCCCAGTCAAAATATTCGATCTGGCGTTTCAACGGCCAGCGTGTAGGCGGATTGGCCGCGACATCGCGCAGATTGCAAATCTTGTCAGCCAATTTCACCAGCCGCGCCTTGCGTGTGAGATGCGGGCCATGCTTGACCTGAAGCTCCTTGCGCTTGCGTTTCTTCAGCGTTTTGTTGTCGGTGACTTCAATCACGATATCGCGGATTTCGCCGCCGAACGCCGCCGCCAGCTCATCGGGCGTGGTCTGCGTGTCTTCCAGCGTGTCGTGCAGGATGGCTGCGATCAACACCGTCGTTTCCATCACGCGGCCTTCATGCACCAGCACGTTGGCGAGTTCAATGGGGTGATTGATGTACGGCGAAGCCTCTGGGTCCTTGCGCCGCTGATGGCGATGCTTTTCCGCTGCAAAGGCAATGGCTTTCAGAAACAAGGCGTGTCTGGGCTGCATACCGGCGCTCCAAAACCGTAACTAATTGTTTTTATTGAATTATTATAACATTCACCCCGCGTCATGAACGATAACAGGATAGAATGCGCCCCTTGCTGGATAAACGTCTGACGTGAGACGCGCGATGACCCTCCCCGACAATCGCCCCGAACCCTTGCAGCACCTGCGCGAACGCCTCAATGCCTTTGCCCTGGAGCGCGATTGGGATCAGTTTCACAACCCAAAGAATCTCGCCATGGCGCTTGCGGGCGAAGCCGGAGAGCTGGTCGAACATTTTCAGTGGCTTACCTTCGAGCAAGCCGCCAACCTGCCGCCCGAAACCAAAGACGCGGTCGCGCTGGAATGCGCGGATGTGCTGCTGTTCCTGCTCCGGCTCACCGACAAGCTCGATATCGATCTCGTCGCAGCCGCGGAAAAGAAGCTGGAACTCAACGCACTGAAATATCCCGTGGAAAAATCACGCGGCAAGGCCACCAAGTATGACAAGCTCTAAATGCGTGAGGCGTTAGGCGTGAGGGGTGAGGCGCGATACTTCGCGTCTCCCGTCAGCCACATTAAGCCATTCCCCGAAACCGCCCAGCGCCCATCACACCATCCACGCCTCACTCCTCACCCCTAACGCCTCACCCCTAACGCCTCACGCCTCACGCCTCACGCAAAACAAATGCTCTCCTACCGCCATCTCTTCCACGCCGGCAGCTTCGCTGATGTGTTCAAGCACGTGCTGCTCACGCGCTTGCTGCTGTCGCTGAACGAAAAAGACAAGCCCTACTTTTACCTCGACACGCACGCCGGCATCGGCCTCTACGACCTGTCGCATCCGTGGGCGCAAAAGGGCCGCGAGTTTGAAAGCGGCATTAAAAAACTGTGGGGCCGCACCGACATCCCGGCGGCGATGAAGCCGTACATGGACATTGTGCGCGCGGAGAACGCCGACGGCCATCTGCGTTATTACCCCGGCTCGCCGCGCATTGCGCGCAAGTTGATCCGCCCCATCGACCGCATTGCCCTCACGGAACTGAACAAAACCGATTGCGCCGTGTTACATGAACTGTTCGCGCGCGACAAGCGCGTCAATGTGCAGTTGATGGACGGCATTCAATCCCTGAAATCCCATCTACCGCCGAAAGAACGGCGCGGCATGGTGCTGATCGACTCGGCATTTGACGTATCACGCGAATTCGCCCGTCTCGCCGCGGCGATGCAGGAAGCGCACACGCGCTGGGCCACCGGCACCTACGCCCTCTGGTATCCGCTGATGGGCGCGGGAGTGATTCGCGGCTTCGAAAAACAAATCGAGGCCGCCGGCATCAAAAAAGTATTGCAGTTTGAGCTATCGATTTTGCCGGAAGACGCCTCCACCATGCCCGGCAGCGGCATGATTATCGTCAACCCGCCGTGGAAGTTCGACACCGAAATGCGCACGCTGCTGCGCTGGTTGTGGTCTGCGCTCACCGTAGATGGCGCGGGCGGGGTTAAGGTGAATTGGTTGGTACGGGAATAGCCTGCGCCACGCAGCAAACGTAGGATGGGTGAAACCCATCACAATCCAAATTCCCATGCAGTGTTTGTGATGGGTTTCACCCATCCTACATAGCGTTCCAGAACTTCTCCAGCCGCTTATACGAAATCGGATACGGTGTTTTCAGTTCCTGTGCGTACAGCGACACGCGCAACTCCTCGATGTGCCAGCGCACCTCATGCAAACGCGGATCCACCGCGCCGGCCTGGGTTTGCCGCTCCAGCAATTCTTCGTATTGTTTCCACCAGCCGCTGATGCTGGCCGCGTGTTTGCCGTCGCGCTCCCTATCGCGCGGATATTTTTCCAGCCGCCGTTGCATCGCTTGCAGGTAACGCGGCAGGTGCGTGAGTTGCTCCCACGGCGTTCTGCTGAAGAACCCCTTGAAAATCAGCCGCGACAGTTGCGCCTTGATATCCGACACCGGTCGTGACAACTCACCTTTCGCGGCACCCAACGCCAACGACACCTGGTGATACTCCACGCCGATGGCCGCCAGCAGCCGGCATGCACCCTCGCTCACCGCAGGCAAACGCGTGCGCGCGCGCTTCAATTGCGCCTCGTAATCTTTCTGGCTGCGCGGCAACGCGTCTTCGCCGATGAAGGCGCGGTCGGTGATCGCCGCGATCACGTCTTCGCGCAGATCATCCACGCCCGCCACGCCGCGCAATTGCATCGACGCCTGCTCGAAGCCGCGCAGGTTTTTCTCCAGTTGCTTCATCTGCTCTTTGAGCGCGAGGCGCATCAGGCGCGTGACACCCAGGCGCATCGCCGCGTCCGCCGCCTGCTTGACGTCAAACAAGCGAATCGCCACGCTGTCGCGCTCGTCCACCAGCGCGGGATAGCCCGTGAGCTTGCGGCCCGCGCGCGTGAATGAAATCTGCTCCGGCAGATCGCCGCAATCCCATACTTTGAGGTTGTCGCGCTCGATGCCGGTTTCCGCCTTACCCATTGTGCCGAAAGTGAGTTGCGCCGCCTGCCCCAACTGCACTTTCAGCGCCGCCAGATCGCGTTCGTTCGCCAGTTCGCGCCCGGCGTCATCAATCACGCGGAAGTTCATTTGCAGATGCGCCGGGATATCCGCGCCATCCCACACGTTCGCGGCCACCGGCTGGCCGGCGCGCCCTCGCACAAAAAACGCCAGCGCTTCGAGGAACGGTTTACGCCGGTCGCACCCGGTGAGAAACGCCGTCACTTGTTCGGGTAACGGAAATAAATTGCGCCGCAGCGTTTTCGGCAGCGCCTTCAGGTACGCGGCCACCTTGTCGCGGATCATGCCGGGCGCCAGCCAATCAAACGGTGTTTCTTCCAGCGTGTTGAGCAGGTGCAGCGGCACGGTGACCGTCACGCCATCGAGCGGATGCGCCGGCTCAAAGCGATAGCGCAACTTGAACGCCACATCGCCCACTTGCAGCGTTTCGGGAAACTGTTCCTCGGTGATATCCATCGCCGAGTGCCGCATTAAATAATCACGTGTCAGGCACAACAATTGCGGATTTTCCTTTTCCGCTTCGATGCGCCACGCCTCGAACGCCGCGCCGTTGTGGATGTCCGGCGGAATCAATTCATCAAAAAAGGCGAACAGCGTGTGCTCATCCACCAGCACATCGCGTTTGCGCGCCTTGTTTTCGAGTGCTTGCACTTCTTTTATAACCAATTGATTTTTAACGAAAAATTTTGCACTCGTCTGATAATCGCCCTCGACCAGCGCGCGACGGATAAAAATCTCGCGCGCATCAACCGGATTGATCGGGCCGTAATGCACGCTGCGCTTGGGCACTATCGTCAGCCCATACAAGGTGACGCGCTCATAGGCCGTGACCATGGCTCGATCTTTTTCCCAATGCGGATCGAAGTGATGGCGCTTCACCATCTCGCCCGCGATGCGCTCGATCCAGTCGGGATCAATCTTTGCCACGCAGCGCGCGTAGAGGCGTTGCGTTTCCACCAGTTCAGCGGCCATCACCCATTTCGGTTGTGCCTTGCGCAGCACCGAGCCAGGAAAAATCGTGAACTTGATGCCACGCGCGCCGAGGTATTCGCCTTCGTCGTTTTTGAAGCCGAGATTGCCCAACAGCCCCGCCAGCAGCGCGCGATGTATTTGCTCGAAGGTGGCGGGGATTTCGTTTTCGCGCAAATTCATTTCGCCCGTGACCGCTGCAAGCTGGCCGTGGATATCGCGCCACTCGCGCATGCGCCGGTGCGACAGAAAATGTGCCTGACACTGCTCCATCAGCTTGCGGTTGGATTTTTTGTGCTTGATCGCTTCCTCAAAAAACGCCCAGATTTTTAAGTACGCCATGAAATCCGAACGCTCATCCTGAAATGGTTGATGCGCGCGGTCGGCGGCTTCGGCGCGATCAAACGGCCGGTCACGCGGATCCTGCACCGACAGCGCCGAGGCGATAATCAGTACCTCGGCCAGACAGTTCTCCTGCTTCGCCGCGAGTATCATGCGCGAAATGCGCGGATCAATCGGAAACTTCGCCAGTTGCCAACCGATTTTCGTGAGCTGATTGTCGTCATCCACCGCGCCCAGCTCGGCCAGCAACTGGTAGCCGTCAGCGATCATGCGCGGCGGCGGCGGCTCCAGAAACGGAAAGTCCTCCACGTCGCCGATTTTCAGCGACTTCATGCGGAGTATCACGGCCGCCAGCGAGGTGCGCAGAATTTCCGGATCAGTGAATTCGTCGCGCGCGGCAAAATCGTCTTCGTCATACAACCGTATGCACACGCCCGCCGCCACGCGCCCGCAGCGCCCGGAACGCTGATTGGCGGAGGCGCGCGAAATCTTTTCGATTTGCAGCAACTCAACCTTGTTGCGATAGCTGTAGCGATTCACCCGCGCCACGCCCGGATCAATCACATAGCGGATGCCCGGCACCGTGAGCGAGGTTTCCGCAACGTTCGTGGCCAGTACTATGCGCTGCCCGCCGTGCGGCTTGAACACGCGATCCTGATCTTCATGCGACAGCCGCGCGAACAACGGCAGAATTTCCGCACCCGCAGGATGGTGCTTGCGCAGCGCCTCGGCGGTTTCGCGGATTTCGCGTTCACCGGGTAGAAACACCAGGATGTCCCCGCCCGTGCGGTCGCGCGCGAGATCATCCACGGCGTCAAGGATGGCGGCTTCGATGTCTTCATCCTCCTGCGGCGCACTACCCTCTTTGGTCTTGTTCTTAGTCTTCAGCGGCCGGTAGCGCACCTCCACCGGAAACATCCGCCCCGACACCTCAATCACCGGCGCACCGTCAAAGTGCTTCGAGAAACGATCCGCATCGATCGTCGCCGAAGTCACGATCACCTTCAGATCCGGCCGCCGCAGCAACAGCCGCTTCAGATACCCCAGCAAAAAATCAATATTCAAACTGCGCTCGTGCGCCTCGTCAATGATGATCGTGTCGTAGCGCTTCAACAACGGATCGCCCTGCGTCTCGGCCAGCAAAATGCCATCGGTCATCAGCTTGATATAGGTGTTGGGCGACACCTTGTCGGAAAAGCGCACTTTGTAACCGACGGCCTGACCCAACGGCGATTTCAATTCCTGCGCGATGCGCGTGGCCACCGTGCGCGCGGCGATGCGGCGCGGCTGCGTGTGGCCGATCAATCCTTTCACGCCGCGCTGCAACTCCAAACAAATTTTTGGCAACTGCGTGGTTTTACCGGAGCCCGTTTCGCCGCAAATAATAACGACTTGATTTTCACGGATCGCGCGAGCGATGTCCTCGCGCCGCGCCGCCACGGGCAAGTCGTCGGGATAGGTGGGCTGCGGCAGATTGCGCAGACGTTGTTCGGCGTCGAAGTTGCTCAAGAAAGATCACGAGAGTTAGGGCGGCGCATTGTAACTCAGTGCTTCGTGCCATCCGCATTCGGCGGCAATAAGAATAGGCTTTAAAAGATGGAGGGCAGTGAGCGCAGCGAACCCCAACACTTGAGCGTCATCGCCGAATTTTGTTGGGCTTCCTTCGTCAGCCCAACCGCGCTTGATTTCGGTGGTTTTTGTATCGATGCCCACCAGCACCCAATAAAAAATTATAGCGCGCCCGCTGTCGCAGGCGCACCCGACACATATCGCGCGAGCGCCGCGTCACGTGCCGCCTTATCCAGCCGCGCCAGCGCTTTCACCGCCGCGAAGAACTTCGGAAGATCACTGCCCTGCTCACGCAGAATCGCTTCAAACGCCGGCACGCGCTGGGTATAAATCGCCACCGACGCCAGCAGCGCGTTATTGGGCGTTTGCGCGAACCAGCGGTCATAGCCCGCGTAGCCGCCCCACGATGCCTTGAGCTTGCCATAGTCCCGCTGCATGTCATCGAAAAGGCGTTGCTTCGATTCACGCATGGCCTGCGGCGCAATCCGCTGCCGGTACAATACATCCAGCCGCGTGCGATAAGTTTGCACCAATGCGATGAAATCCGCGCGGTATCGCTCCCTGCTTTCAAACAACTGCCGGTCTTGCGCCGTGCCGTGTTTGGCGATCCAGCGTTTGATCCCTTCACGCTCGACCGCCACCGCGAACGATTCGTTGAACACCGTATCGTCTTTCACATACGCCACCTGGTGCGACAACTCGTGAAAGATGATGCGCGCCAGTTCCACCGCCGGATAGTTGACGATGGTGTTAAGCACGGGGTCGGCAAACCAGCCGAGCGTGGAATACGCCGGCACGCCGCCGACGTAGACGTCGTTTCCCTGCGCCGCGGCTTCGGCGGAAAATGCGTTCGCGCCGGCTTCGGAAAAATAACCGCGATAGCTCACGCAACCCGCGATGAAAAAACACCATTGCACCGGCTGCGTTGAAAATTCCGGCGCGGCAAAAACATTCCACACCACGAAGGGGCGCCCCAGATCAGCGTAGCGCCGGTAACTTTGATTTTGCGGCAGACCGAGTTCGGCGCTGGCGAACTCGCGCGCGCGTAATGCGATGCTAAGCTTATTTCGTAGCGCGGGGGACGACGCGCTGTCTTCGATCACCGCCTGTATCGGTTTCTCGCGGCTCCAGATATCGAGCTGGCCGCGCACCGATTGCACGTAGTAGCCGAATTGCGCGCACCCCGAGACCAGCAGCAATAACGCTCCCGCGCAACACAGCCGTGCGATGCGGCTAGCCATGCGCAAAACGGCCGCGCCGCAAAAACTCGCACACCTGCCGCACCACCAGTATGGAAATCACCATCTGCGTATGCGTCACCGGCAACACGACGTGATCGTGTTCGCACGGCACATGCGTTTCAGACACGCTGATGGTGCCGTCATGCGGCGCGGGCAAATCGGGCGCCATCACCACGCCCAGTCCAATGCCGCGGCTGCCCGCGATCACGCCGATATCGTAGTTCGCCAGCGTTGCGGGACGCGCCCCTTGCAGCCACTCACCGATGGACGCGCCCACCGCCACGCACCCCATGCGCACGCGGCTCAGGCGCCGCGCGGCGAAACTATCCACGAACGGCGCGCCCATCAGCACCACGCGCCCGATGTCGAGGCGGTGCGGCTCATCCAGCATGCGCGCAATCAGCAAGCCGCCGAGACTGTGGCCCACCAGGTGCAGCGGCCGCGCGCCCAGCGATTGGCAAAACGCCGCCAGCCGGCGCGCATTTTCCGCCATGCTCAGGCGCACCGAAGGATAGGTATAACAATGCACGGTGTAACCGCAGCGCGCGATGCGCCGCGCCATCCAGCCCATGACCGCGCCGTGCATCCACAGGCCATGCACCAGCACAACATGTTCGTTGGCCGCCATTATCGTCGGCCCCGTCAGACTGCTCTGCCTTCGTAGCGCGTGACGCCCACTTCGGCCAGATGCGCCACGTCGCCCCAATCGATTTCGCGCCAGCCCGCCGCCGTATGGTGAAACGTATTCAGGCTCGCATTGAGCAGCGGCGCCTCGCGCCGGGCATCCAGCGGCATGCCGTGTGCGGCGCGATGCAGCGTGTCGAGCACCAGGCCGTGCGTCACCACCACCACACATTCGCCCGCATGCGCGCGCGTGATATTTTCCAGGCACGCAAGGCTGCGCGTGAAAAACTGCCGCGGACTTTCACCGCCCGGTACCGCGTAGTCCGGGTCGCGCGTGTTAAATCGCGTATGCTCCTCGGGATAACGCTGCGCCATCTCGTCGTGCGTCAATCCTTCCAGTATGCCGAACGTGCGCTCACGTAACGCGGGCTCGCGCCGTATCTCGTGCTGTCTCATGTTGGCGCGCGCAATCGCTGCGGCGGTATCCCATGCCCGCGCAAGATCGCTGCTGTAGAGCGCGGCAAACGGATAATGCGCAAGGCGCTGCCCGACGGCTTCGGCTTGCGCGCGACCCCTGTCGGACAGCGGCGTGTCGGTTTGTCCCTGCATGCGCCGTTCGAGGTTCCACGCGGTTTCGCCGTGGCGGATCAGAATCAGTTCGGTGGTCATGGCATATCCGCAGAATGGCAGCTATCGCCAGTCGCTTAATAAAATTATTGTTTAAAAACAAACAGTTACACTGAAATCCTGTAACAGACCGATGGCACCCTCGCGCACCGGCCACGCAGGTTACCAGAACCAGAATGTTTTCTTCGGCGCCTTTTTTTCTTCCTCGCGCTTTTTCTTCGCCGCGTCGCGCTCGGCTTCGCGCTGTTCGCGTATTTTTTCGGTCTGCTCGCGCTCGGCCTTGTTCAACTCTTTTTGCGCTTGCTGTGCGGCGCGGATTTCCTCGGCGCGTTTTTGCGCCGCTTCCATTTCAGGCTTCAGTGCGTCGCGCTCCGCTTTTTTGGCCGATTTTTTTTCATCCACTTCGCCTTGCACCTTGGCCGTGGCGACGCGTAGCGATTCGCGCTCCCTGGAGCGCGCGTCGCGTGCCTGCGCCCGTTGTGCGCGCAGGGCTTCGCCGCGCGCCGTGGCCGCTGCATTTTCGGGCTTTTCAAGCGACGCCAGCGCTTCCGAACTCTCGCGCCATTGCGACTGGCTGCGATTAAATTGCGACTGGCTGGTGCGCACGCGGCTGCCGGCGTGATCGATCCTGGCTTTGTCGCCGGTTGTGCGCAGTTCTTCCAGCGCGCGGCGTTCCACTTTGAGCTGCGCGCGGTCTTTTTCCATCTGCGCGTGGGCGGCCTGCACCTTGGCGGTGGCGGCGGCTTTCGGGTCGGCGGCGGGCGCCGCAGGCGCTGCGGCCGGCGCGAGCGCCGCCACCTGCGCATGAACGCTCGCCGCGCCCAGCGCACCCGCCAGGAATGCCGGCAGCACTACCGCAGCAAAAATATTCAGGGTATTCGGTTTCATGGTTGCTCCGCTCACCCTTCAACAACGGTTTATCGCGGATTCAGTGGACACGCCATTCTAACGGTTCCGGCTATACTCGCCCGTTGCATTCCCATCGCTGTCAAAACCGGCCATCATGCCCAGCATTGAAGTCCTAGTTTTTGCGCCGCTCATTGTGCTGCTGGCGTACGTGATTTTTGGCATCTCCGGCTTCGGCTCCACGTTGATTGCGGTGCCGTTGCTGGCGCACATCCTGCCATTGAAGTTTGTAATTCCGGTCATCGTGGTTCTGGATTGCGCCGGCGCCTTCAGCATGGGGTTCAAGCTGCGCGCCAACGTGTGGAAAGAAGAATTCCTGCCCATGCTGCCGTTCCTGCTGGTTGGACTGCTGATCGGCGCATTTGTTCTGCTGAACCTGCCGACACAATGGTTGTTTGCCGGCCTCGGATTTTTCGTGGTTATTTTCGGCGGCTATTACATCATCGAACGCAAGCCGATGGTGCATCTGCCGCGCTGGGCCTGCGCGCCGCTGGGCATCATCGCCGGCACCACCTCGTCCGCCTTCGGCGTCGGCGGTCCGCTCTACGTGTTTTATTTCACCGCGCGCGGCGCAACGCCCGAGCAAGTACGCGCCACGGTGCCTGCCGTGTTTTCGTTCACCACGGTCGCGCGTATCGCCATTTTTGCCAGTGTCGGCCTGTTCAACACCGAGATGGTGATAGCGGTGGCGTTGCTGATGCCGGTGATGGCGCTGGGCATATGGGGCGGGCACCGCTTGCACGGCAGGCTGTCGCGTGACCAGGTGATACGCATCATCGGCGGACTGCTCCTGCTCAGCGGTGTATCCTTGCTGGCGCGTGCATTCGCGGCATGAACAAATTTTTACTTCGTCACCCCGCCCTGAATCAGCAACTGCACAAAATGCCGTATGTTGACGTTGCTTTGCACGCTGACTGACGTAAATTCAATACTGGCGAGCCGCTGACCGTCCCGCTCGAACGTCTTCAACACCCGCGCATACACGTCAGTCGCGCTGGTGCCCGCCAAGGACAGATTCAGATCCAGCTTAATTTCGGTTTGCGCGGGCACGTCGCCTTCAAGCGCGGCCAGCACGCCGTTATAACTCAGATCGAGGATGGTGCCAGCGCGTTTTTCGGCCGCCACGATTTTGCCGTCAATCTCATGGTAGGTGAACGGAATGTGGGTCTCGACGCGCGGACTCTTGCGGATTTCCTGCCGCGGCACTTCCTTGCCCAAAGACGGTATGGTCAGCACCTCGTAAAGATTAACGGGATCCTTTTTGCCCTTGACATAGACTTCCATCGCTTCCGAGACCGTTACATAACCACGCACGCGCTCACAGGTCGCCTCGCTGATCAGCACTTGCCCGCGCAAACTGTAAGCCTCGATGCGCGACGCCAGATTCACCTCGTCGCCGATCACCGTATATTCGGCGTACAAATCCGAACCCAGCATGCCCGCCATCACGGTGCCGGTGTTGATGCCGATACCCATGTTCAATTCAGGCATGTCGTTGGCGCGGTGATAGGCGTTGATTTCAAACAGCGCCAGCTGCATATCCACCGCGCACGTGACCGCGCGCGTCACATCCTCGGCATGTGAAAACGGCGCGCCGAACAACACCATGATGGCATCGCCCATGAACTTGTCGATGGTGCCGCCGTGCTGGATGGCGATCTCGCTCATTTTCACCAGGTAGCGGTTGAGCATTTCCAGCAACACCGGCGCGGGATGTGTTTCGGATATCGAGGTAAATCCGCGCAAGTCGGTCAGCAACACCGTCACTTCGCGCGGCGAAAACGTATCCGTCTGCGAGAGTCCAACCGAACTCCTCACGGCGTCATTAAGCAACTGTTCGAGACACTGGTGCCCCGCATCGGCCAACGGTGCGCCGGTTTCACGTTCGATCAGCGATTGAATATCCCGCAGCATGGCGGAAACTGTCGGCGTTTTCATCGTGTTCTCCCAAGGTAACCGTGCATTCGTCGCACGCCTTCGCGCAATCGATCCACCGGACGCGTGTAAGCAAAGCGCACGTGCTCGCGCGCACGATGGTTGCCGAAATCAATGCCGGGCGTAATGGCCACACCTGCCTGCTCCAGCAAATCCAGCGTAAAAGCGTGGCTGTCCCGTGTAAAGCGGCTGCAATCGGCATAGACATAAAACGCGCCCGGCGGCAGATGCGGAATATCAAAACCCAGCTCGCGCAGCGCGGGTACCAGGTAATCGCGGCGCTTGCGGAATTCATCGCGGCGCGCTTCGCATATCGCCAGTGTCGCGGGTTCAAACGCCACCAGCGCCGCCAGTTGCGCCGGCGTGGGCGCCGAGAGATAAATGTTTTGCGACAGTTTATCGAGATGGCTCACGTATTCATCCGGAACCACCATCCAGCCGAGACGCCAGCCGGTCATGTTGAAATATTTCGAAAAACTGTTGATCACGAATACATTGCTGCCGGCATTGATCGCGGTCGCGGTGTGCGCGGCGTCTTCGTACACCAGCCCATGATAAATCTCGTCAACCATCAGCACCCCGTTGCGCCGCCGCGCGAACGATGCCATTTGCACCAGGTGTTCATACGCGATCAATGTGCCGGTGGGGTTGGACGGCGTCGCCACCAGCGCCGCAACCGTGCGATCGGTCCAGTATTGCTCGATCAGTTCGGGCGTCAGTTGATAACGGCTATCGGGGCCCACCGGCACGCCGACGGCTTCACCCTCCATCATGCGCACGAAATGCCGGTTCGCCGGATAACCCGGGTCGGCCAACAGCACCTGATCGCCCGGATTGACCAGCGCGGCTATCGCCAGCAGCAAGGCGCCGGATGATCCCGATGTCACCACGATGCGCGAGGGCGAGACCTCGACACCGTAACGTGTCTTGTAAAAACCGGCGATGGCCGCGCGCAATTCCGGAATGCCCAATGCCGGCGTATAGAAAAGTTCGCCGTGTTCCAGCGCGCGTATGCCCGCCTCGCAGATCGGTCGGGGCGTGGCAAAATCCGGCTCGCCGATCTCCATGTGTACAATATCGCGGCCCTGCGCCTCGAGCGCCTTGGCGCGCGCCAACAACTCCATGACGTGAAAGGGCTCAATCCCGCTCATGCGTTGCGCCAAAGGCACGGACATCGGCAAGCCGGGACGTTGGTGGGGCACGCTGCTCACGCTGCTATTACTTTCTTTGAACTACTTGGAAATAAAACGCCCGTTGCCGATGCCGGCAACGGGCGCATACAGGCTAAAAACAGTTAGGCGGAAACGCCGTTTTTCTTGAACCAGGCCAGTGCGCGATTCCAACCGTCATAGGCTTCGTTTCTGCGATAGCTCGGACGGTAGTCGGCATTGAATGCATGCGGCGTGTCGGGGTAGGTATGGATCATCGACGGATTGCCGGCACTTTTCAGCGCGGCATTCATCTTCGCCACCGTGTCGTTGGGTATGCCGGCATCGGCGCCGCCGTATAAGCCCAGCACCGGCGCCTTGATATTGGATACCACGTCTATCGGATTCGTCGGGTTCATGGCATTTTTATCGCCCACCAAACGCCCGTACCACGCCACGCCGGCTTTGACGTAATCGTTGTGCGCGGTGTAAAGCCAGGTAATGCGCCCGCCCCAGCAAAAGCCCGTGATACCGAGCTTGTAGCGGCTGCCGCCCTGCAACTCGGCCCAGCGCACCGACGCATCGAGATCGCGCATGACTTGCCAATCCGGCACCTTGCTCACCACCTTGGCGAAAATTTCCTTGTTGTCTTTCAACTGCGACACATCGCCCTGCCGGTGATACAACTCCGGCGCAACCGCGAGGTAACCCGCCTTGGCAAAACGCCGCGCGACATCCTTGATGTGCTCATGCACACCAAAAATCTCCTGCACCACCAGAACAATCGGCATCGAAGACCACACGCCCGGGTTGGACATATTGCTCGGCATCGCATAGTAGGCGGGAATAACGCCGTTGTCGGTAGGCACCTGCGCCATGCCGTGATTGAGATCAATGGTATCCGTCGTAATCACGGTCTGCGCGCAAATCGGTTGCGCCGCCAGCGCGAAACCGGTTGCGATCGAGCCCGACATGAAATCGCGCCGTGACCAATGTGATTTATTGGTGGTAAGCGCCATGAGATCTTCACGCTGTGTGTTGCTTAACATTGTTGGCGGATTCAAGTCTGAAGTGCAAC